>CALBKQ010000181.1 GCA_937895645.1 uncultured Clostridia bacterium | reverse complement strand
CATATATTTTGCAAGAAGTGCTTCACCCATACAGTGATTAAGTTTGTGAGCGCCCGAATGGTTTAAGTCTTCACGCTTTGCGTAAAGCTGAACTTTACCACCAAGAGCGTCAGAAAGTCTTTCAAGATGTGTAACGGGAGTAGGTCTGCCCTGAAATTCTTTACGGATTCTGCGAAGTTCTGCAATGAATTTTCTTGACTGACAAATTGAGAAGTATGCCTCAGTGATTTCTGCCATAGCATTTTTGAGTTTGTCGTCAATATAAACTCCACCGTATTTGCCGAAATAACCGTTTTTATCGGGATAATTGTTAAAATAAGTTTCAAAATCAACATTATTGAGAATCATAGTTGTTCCTCCTTAAAAATAAAAAATCCGTCCCATAAAAAACATGGGACAGACTGTAAAATCTGCGGTACCACCCAAATTCGTAGTATAAACTACGCACTCACTGCGTACTGACATACACTTAGCACTGTAACGGTTGCCCTCCGTCTTATCTACTAACTTACGCTTTCGACTTGCCCTCAAAAGTCCATTCATTGAAATTTCCAATACCGAATTTCCACCACCGTCGGCTCTCTGCAAACGAAATAAATCAACTACTACTCTTTCTCATCGGTTTGTTGGTTAAATATTAACTTACAAGAATTTTATCACTCAATAATACAAATGTCAATAATTATTTTTCTCTTTTAATATGGTATTTATTACTAAAATATGTTATACTATTTGTAACTATGATTTTGGAGTTGCGTTATGAAAATTTTAGCAGTTGACGGTAACAGTATATTGAATCGTGCATTTTACGGAATTCGTGCGTTGTCAACGAAAGACGGTCGTTTTACCAATGGTATTTACGGATTTCTTACAATACTTATGAAACTTCGTGACGAGGTAAAACCAGACGGTGTTGCAATCGCATTTGACCTTAAAGCACCAACATTTCGTCATAAGATATATGATGGCTATAAGGCAAATCGCCATGGTATGCCACCTGAACTCGCCCAGCAGTTACCTGTGCTCAAAGAACTTTTAACTGCTATGGGTTATAAAATCATATCTTTAGAGGGTTATGAGGCTGACGATATTCTCGGTACAGTTGCTGAAATGTGTAAAAATGGTGACCAGTGTTTTATCGCAACAGGTGACCGTGACTCATTCCAACTTGTACGCGAAAATGTTACAGTTTTGCTCCCACACACAAAAATGGGTACAACTACAACTGAAATCTATACTCCTGCAAGAATTATGGAAGAATACGGTGTATCGCCACTTCAGATGATTGATATTAAAGCACTTCAGGGTGACTCGTCTGACTGTATTCCTGGTGTTGCAGGTGTAGGTCAGAAAACAGCAGGGGATTTAATACAGAAGTTTACCTCAATCAAAAACATTTACGATAATATTGATACTCTTGAAATCAAAGAAAATCTTAAAAATAAACTTATTAACGATAAAGAAAAAGCGTTTTTGAGCTATACTCTTGGTACAATTATCAACAATGTGCCAATGGGATGCGAATTGAAAGACTTTATTCCCGCAGATGCTGACGAACAAAAAGTCCGTGCAATGCTTGTGGACCTTGAAATGTTTAAGATTATTGAAAAACTTAACCTTGATGCGCCAACAGTTGCCGAAAAGAAAGAGGAAAAAGTTAAAGAGTTGGACTTTACTGCAGATTTTGATGCAAACGAACTTTTAAGCAAAATAAGAGCAGAAAAATCGGCATATTTTACTGTTGATTATAAAGATTTAGACAACCCTCAGTTTTGCTTTCTTTGTGATAACACAGTTTACCACCTTGAACCAATACATTTTGGCTATTTTGAGTTTGTAAAAGAACTTTTGGAAGATGAAAACATCAATAAACATACTGATAACTCCAAACTTTTATACAGATTTGCATTTCTTAACAACATTGAAATCAAGGGTTTGAAACTTGACACTTCACTTGCCGGATATATTCTCAATCCATCTGCAAATGGATATAATCCTTTGCGGCTTTGTGAAGAATACAAAGCACCAATTCCAAAAGTGAAAAGCGATTTGCCACTTGCAACTGAATGTGCAGTAATGAAATCTGTAAGTACCCGTCTTACTACTGAAATTCAAGCAAATGAGCAAGAATACTTGCTTTATAATGTAGAAATGCCACTTGCAGAAGTTTTGGCAAGTATGGAGCATTTAGGTTTTATGGTTGACCGTAAGGGTATTGCAGATTTTACACAGAAAATAAGTCTTGAACTCAAAACAATTCAACAAGAAATTTACAATTTGGCAGGTGAAGAGTTTAATATCAACTCACCAAAACAGTTAGGTGTAATCCTATTTGAAAAGTTAGGACTGCCTGCAAAGAAAAAGACAAAAAGCGGTTATTCAACAAATGCTGATGTTCTTGAAAGTCTGCAAGACGAAAATCCTATTGTTGAAAAAATTCTTTGGTACAGAACGCTCTCAAAACTTTACTCAACATATTGTGAGGGGCTTCTCAAGGTAATAGGTGAAGATGGCAGAATACATTCTTCTTTCATTCAAACTGAAACTCGTACAGGACGAATTTCATCAACAGAGCCGAATTTGCAGAATATTCCAGTACGAAAAGAAATCGGCAGAGAAATGCGAAGTTTTTTCATTGCGAAAGATGGTTGTCTTTTAGCTGATGCAGACTATTCTCAAATCGAACTTCGTGTGCTAAGTCATATTGCAGATGACGAGGAAATGATTAAAGCTTTTAATGACGAGGTAGACATTCATACAGTTACTGCGTCACAAGTTTTCAATATGCCAATAGAACTTGTAACACCTTTAATGCGTAGTCGTGCAAAAGCAGTAAACTTTGGTATTGTTTATGGTATTGGTGCATTTTCACTTGCAAAAGATATCGGTGTAACCCGTAAAGAAGCTGACGACTATATCAAAGGCTATCTTCGCCATTATGCAGGTGTTGACAAGTATATGGAAATTGTGGCAAAAGACGCAAAAGAAAAGGGTTATGTTTCAACTCTTTGGGGTAGAAGAAGATACTTGCCTGAACTTAATTCTTCAAATGGAATGTTAAGAGCATTCGGTGAAAGAGTAGCAAGAAATATGCCTATTCAGGGTACTGCTGCTGATATTATCAAAATCGCAATGGTGCGAGTTTATAACCGTCTTAAAGAAGAAAAAATGGATGCAAAACTTATCTTGCAGGTACACGACGAATTGATTGTTGAAGCCCCTGAAAATGAAATTGATAAGGCATCAAAAATTTTATCGGAAGAAATGGAAAATGCTTGTAAAATGAAAGTGCGTTTAAGAGCAGATGTAAATACAGGCAAAACCTGGTACGACGCAAAAGATTAAAGATTTTAGATTATGAAAAAAATAATGTTTATTTGCAGTGGTAACACATGCAGAAGTCCTTTAGCAGAGGGGCTTTTTAAGAAATACTTAAAAGAAAATAACATAGATGATATTCAAGTTGGTAGTGCCGGTGTTGGTGCTTTCCCTGGGGATGCAGTCAGTATAAATTCAATTCTTGTTGCGGGTAACCGTGGAGTTGATATTTCTAACCACAGAGCGAGAAATATTAACCCTGAACACTTGCTTACAACGGACTTGTTTTTCTGTATGAGCGAGTCACATAAAGCAGTTTTATCACGTCATTGTGATAGTGAAAAAATCGTTGTTCTCAATGTGCCTGACCCATTCGGCAGACCTATTGAGGTATATGAGGAATGTGCAAAACAACTTGAAAGTAAATTTCCTGAAATTCTTGAAAGAATACAGAACACTGCATTTATTCGTGAAATGAGCGAAATTGATATAAAGGAGATTGCAGAGTTAGAAAAGGAATGCTTTTCAGAGCCTTGGAGTGAGTTGTCATTAAAAGACGAACTCACAAACGAAACTGCAAGATTTTATGTTCTTCGTGATAATGAGAAACTACTCGGCTATATTGGTGCAAATAATATTTGTGGTGAAGTTTATATAACAAATGTTGCAGTGAACTCGGCTTGTCGTGGTAAAGGTTACGGAAAAAAACTTGTAAATCACTTACTTAAACAAGGTAAACTTGAAAAAGCACTTTTTGTAACTCTTGAAGTTCGTGAAAGCAATAAAAATGCGATTTCACTTTACGAAAAATGCGGATTTAAGAAAATTGGAGAGCGTAAAAACTTTTACTCAAAACCAACAGAGAATGCGTTAATCTATACTTACTATTTAGAGGAATAAATATGAAAATTTTAGCGATTGAAAGTTCTTGTGACGAAACTGCAGCAGCAGTGGTTGAAGATGGCAGATTGGTGTTATCAAATGTAGTTTCAACACAGATTGAAAAACATAAAGTATTCGGTGGTGTTGTTCCTGAAATCGCATCACGCTTACATACTGAAAATATCTCTTGGGTTGTGAAAAAAGCACTCGGCGATGCAAACTGCACATTGGACGAGGTTGACGCAATCGGCGTTACTTACGCGCCGGGTCTTATTGGTGCTTTGCTTGTTGGCGTAAACTATGCAAAAGGATTAGCCCTTGCAAGTGGTAAACCGTTAGTGCCTGTGCACCATTTGCGCTCACACATTGCGGCAAATTATATTACTCATAAAGACTTAAAACCGCCTTTTATGTGCCTTGTGGTGTCTGGCGGTAACACACTTCTTTGCAAAGTTAACGATTACACTGATTTTGAAGTTGTAGGTCGCACTCGCGACGACGCAGCAGGTGAGGCTATGGACAAAGCCGCAAGAACACTTGGACTTCCATATCCCGGTGGCGTAAATCTTGATAAAATTGCAAAAAATGGGGATAATACAAAATATAAATTCCCAAAGCCACGTGTTGATGGCAGCCCGTTGGATTTCAGTTTTTCAGGACTTAAAACAAATGTAATCAACCTTGTGCATAATGCGACGCAAAAAGGTGAGGAGTTGAACCCTGCTGATGTTGGTGCGTCTTTTATAAATGCAGTTGTAAACTGCCTTGCAGATAACACTATTAAGGCTATGGAATTGTATAACGAAAAAACACTAGTCCTTGCAGGTGGTGTTTCAGCAAACTCTATGCTTCGCAGTCGTATGGAATCTCTTGCGAAAGAGAAAAACTGGGATTTGTATTTACCAGATTTGTCTCTTTGTGGTGACAATGGTGCGATGGTTGGAGCACAAGGATATTTTGAGTATATTAATGGCATAACTGCAAATATGGACTTGAATGGTAAGGCAACTGCCGATATTACTGAAAAGTACACATTAAATTAACAGAATATCAACATTTTTACTATTGAAAAAAATGGTAAAATGATATATAATTAACTAAAATAGGTAAGTTTGGACTTATTTTGTTATTATAATGAATTTATATAAAGGAGCGAACATTTATTATGGCACTCACAAAGAACAAGTCAATTCTTGAGTGGATTGACAAACAGGTTGAACTCGTTAAGCCAGATAAAATCGTTTGGATTGACGGTAGCGAAGAACAAACAGAGGCTCTTCGTGCAGAAGCTTGTTCAACAGGCGAAATCGTAAAGCTTAATCAGGACCTTCTTCCTGATTGCTACTACCACAGAACAGCAGTTAACGACGTTGCTCGTGTTGAAGACAGAACTCTTATCTGCTCAAAGAAAGAAGAAGACGCAGGTCCTACAAATCATTGGATGGATCCTGAAAAAGCTTATGCAATGCTTTATGATATTGCAAAAGACAGCTATAAAGGCAGAACAATGTATGTTATTCCTTACTCAATGGGTCCTATCGGCTCACCTCTTGCAAAAGTAGGTATTGAGCTTACAGACTCAATCTACGTTGTTCTTAATATGCTTATTATGACTCGTGTTGGTAAAGCAGTTATGGACGCTTTTGGCGACGAAAGCAATGACTGGGTTCGTGGTCTTCACTGTAAGTGCGAAATCAACGCTGATAAGAGATGGATTTGCCAGTTCCCTGAAGATAACACAATCATTTCAGTTAACTCAGGTTACGGCGGAAACGTTCTTCTTGGTAAAAAATGCTTTGCTCTTC
>CALBKQ010000180.1 GCA_937895645.1 uncultured Clostridia bacterium | reverse complement strand
ATGCTTTAGAAGAAATGAATGAACCAACTGTACCAGCACTTGTAGTAAACAGCGTAGATGAAGCTTGTGATTTTGCTGATAAAGTTGGTTATCCTGTTATTGTACGCCCTGCATACACACCTGACCGTGAAAGTGCAGAGTATTGCTACTCACGTGAAACTCTTGCAGTTAAGGCAGAAAAAAGCCTTGAAACTTCAATTGTAAGTCAGATTTTGATTGAAAAAAGTATTGCAGGTTGGAAAGAACTTGAATTTGAAGTTATGCGTGATGCTGAAAACAACTGTATCAGTGTTTCTAGTGTTGAAAGTATTGACCCTGTTGGCATTCATACAGGTGACAGTATTGTTGTAATCCCTGCACAAACTCTTACTGATTCAGAGTTCACAAAACTTCGTCGTGCGGCAAGAAAGGTTGTTTCTCGTCTCGGTATTGAGGGTAGCTGTAATGTTCAGTTTGCGTTAAGCCCTGACGGTACAACATATTTTGTAACAGGTATTGACCCTCGTGTCAGCCGTACTTCTGCCCTTGTTTCAAAGGCAACAGGTTACAGAATTGCTTATGTATCAGCAAAAATTGCACTTGGTAAAACTCTTTTTGAAATCCAGAATGATGTAACAGGTTGCACAACTGCATGTAGTGAACCTGCTATGGATTATTGTGCAGTTAAATTCCCCAAATGGTCTTTTGAAAGTTTTGGTGAGGCAAACCGTACACTTGGTACAATGATGAAAGCGACGGGCGAAAGCCTTACAATCGGTACAGGCTTTGAACTTGCATTTATGAAAGGCGTTAGAAGTGTAAATAAAACTCATTTACCACGACTTGAACAGTTTGAAAGTTTAACTGATGACTCACTTCGTGAAGTTATCAATAAAATGGATGACAGTCGTATTTTCGCAGTTTATGAAGCACTTTACAGAGACTTTAGTATTGGTGAAATAAACGCTGTTACTAATATCGATAAATGGTTCTTAAACAAGCTTAAAAATATTGCAGATACAGAAAAACTTATTAAGAATGATTATAGTAAAGAAACATATGAATATGCAAAAACTATTGGATTTACCGATTTTGCATTAGAACAGATTACAGAAAAAGAAATAACAGACTCTCTTGGTGCTGTGTTTAACAGTATTGATACTTGTTCAGCAGAGTTTGATGCTCAAAAGCCATACTTTTATTCAGTTTTTGGAACCGATAATGAGGCAGAAATTTTTATAAATAATAAAAAATCCCAGAAGAAAAAAGTACTTGTTATTGGTAGTGGTCCATCTGTTACTGGTAGAAGTGGTGACAGTGACTATTGCACAGTTCATTGTATCAATTCTCTTAAGAACCAAGGCTTTGAGGTTGTTGTACTTAATAATAACCCTGCATCAGTTACAACTGATTATAATGTTGCAGACCGTGTTTATCTTGACCCATTAAGTGAAGAAGATATACTTAATGTTGTAAGAACAGAAAAACCACAGTATGCAGTAGTACTTTTCGGTAATGAGGACGCAATTAAGAATGCAGAAATTCTTAAAAATGCAGGTGTAGAAATTCTTGGACCTGATAACGATTTCTTCAGAAAGATTACAAATAAAATTGAGTTTTTTGATATTCTTGATGATGCAAATGTTAAGCACACAAGTAGTAAAAAAGTGTGTGTAGGTACTTGTGTTGAGGCACACATTATTTCTGACGGTGAAAACTATTTTGTTCCTGCACTTTGTGAACACATTGAGAAAGCACATATCAATTCGGGTGACTCCATTTCAGTTTTCCCAACAGTAAGCGTTACAGACTCAATGCTTAAAACTGTTGAAGAATACATTGAAGCAATTGTTAAAGAACTTAAATTCAAGGGGGCACTTGATGTTCAGTTTGTTGTGTTTGATAATGATTTGTATGTAACCAAAGCATCTGTAACAAACACAACTCTTGTACCATTTGTAACAAAAGCGTCAGGCTATGATGCAGTTGACCTTGCTGTACGCTCAATGACAGGTGAAAAACTTACAGTTACAGGTATAAATAAGTCTAATGGTAATTACTATGTCCGTGTACCTGTTTTCAGTTTTGAAAAACTTAAAGGTGCAGATATGCTCCTTGGCGAAAAAACAAAATCAACAGGTGACGTAATGGGTATAGGCGAAACCTTTGATAATGCACTCTTAAAGGGTATGATAGCATCTGGTATGCGCATTAAGCGTACTGGTTCAGTTTTGGTTTCAGTTTGCGAAAGTGATAAGAGCGAAGCAGTTGAAATGGCAGAAGAATTTTTGTCACAAGGATTTAAGATTTATGCAACAAGCGATACTGCAAAAATTCTTAACTCAAACCATATTGCTACCAATACTGCAAGTGGTGAATTAGCGGTGCAGATGATTAACGCAAACAAGTTTTCTTATGTTGTTTCAACTTTACAGAACAACAGAAAAGATGACGAAGATGCAATCATCAGACGTACAGCCCTTATGAAACGAACACCCGTATTCACATCTGTTCACAGTGCATACACATTCTCAAAATCTCTTGCAAATAATAATGTTATGGAAGAGTTGGAGGTAACAGATATATGATTATTATGTCTGTGGACTACGGTGATGTAAGAACAGGGATTGCAGTCTGTGATAAGTTACAGATTTTAGCATCTCCCGTGTGCGTAATAACCGAAAAAGACCGTGAAAGATTAGTTGAGAAAATTACAGAGCTTGTAATTGAACGTAAAGTTGAGCGTATTTGTGTGGGACTTCCGCAGAATATGGATGGCAGTTACGGTTTTCGTAGTGATGCTTGTCGCGAGTTGGGCAAAATGCTCAAAGAAAAAACAGGACTTCAGGTGGATTTTCAGAATGAAAGACTGACAACAGTTTCTGCACATAATCTTCTTAATTCAGCTGATGTCCGTGGCAAAAAGCGTAAAGCAGTAATCGACGCAGTTTCAGCAGTGCTTATTTTGGAAGATTATATGAAAACATTAAAATCATAGACACATAGTGACAAATTAAAGCCTTGGTATCTTGGTATAATGATACTAAGGCTTTTTTGTGTGGTGATTTAATGTACGTTTATGTTGATATTCTTATAATCCTTAACACTCTCGTAAACTATTTTATACTACTTGCAGTTGATAAAATATTGAGAATACATAGCAAAAGATGGCGTGTATTACTTGGCGGTGCAGTAGGGGGATTGTCCTCGTTACTACTTTTTCTTGAAAATCTTGGAGTATTAATGACGTTTCTCAAAATTTTTACTGCAATTTTTATGACCATAATAACTTTTGGAGTAAAACCCATAAAACGATTGCTGAAAAGTGTTTTTCTGTTATTTGCAATAACATTTCTGTTTGGCGGGGTAATGTTTGCGATTTACATATTTTTTGACAAAGACATTTTAATTTATTCAAACGGTATAGTTTATTTTGATGTAGATTTAACTTTCCTGATTATATGTACCGTGATTTCTTATGTGGTTATAACCATAATCTCAAAAATTACAGATAAAAAAGCACCAAAAACAAAAGAGTATTATGTTACAGTTGAAAACACAGGTAAAACAATATCTTGCACAGCACTTATGGATACAGGCAATAATCTTCGTGAACCATTTTCAAATTATCCCGTAATAATGCTAGATAAAGAGTTGTTCCAAAAATTATTTACAAAAGATAAAATCAGACTTATTCCTATAACAACTGTAAATGGAGAATCTGTTATAAGAGCATTCAGACCACAAAAACTTATTATAAATGAGTTTTCAACCGACAAAGTGTACATAGGTGAAAGTACGGCACAACTAAATGAATATAAAATGATATTGAATACAAATCTTGAAGGGGAGTTGCACAATGACTAAACTAAAACTATTTTTTCAAAAACTGTATCTAAAACTATTCAAAAGAGATGTCCACTACATAAATGGCCCCGTATCGTTACCTGAACCATTAAGCGTAGAGGAGGAACAACTGTTAAGTGAAAAACTGTCAAAAGGTGATGAAAAAGCAAGAGAAAAGTTAATAGTACATAACCTGCGATTAGTGGTTTATATAGCAAAAAAGTTTGAGAATTCAGGAGTAAATATTGAAGATTTAATTTCTATTGGCACAATAGGACTTATCAAAGCAGTCAACACATTTTCACCTGAAAAAAACATAAAACTTGCAACTTATGCTTCAAGGTGTATAGAAAATGAAATTCTTATGCATCTTCGCAAAATTGCGTCACAAAAAGTTGAAATTTCATTTGATGAGCCACTTAATACCGATTGGGATGGCAACGAACTAATCCTTGCCGATGTTTTAGGTAATGAGGGTGATGAAATAAATCGTGAAATGGAAGAAGAGGACGAAAAAAGAATACTTTTACAAGTAATTGAAACCTTGCCAGAAAGGGAAAAAGAAATAATTGATATGCGTTTCGGATTAGGCGAAAAAGAAGAACTAACCCAAAAACAAGTGGCAGATAAACTGGGTATTTCACAAAGCTATATTTCAAGACTAGAAAAAAGAATAATAAAAAAAATTGGTAATAAAATGAAAGCACAAATTAAATAAAAAAATCGCAAAAAAATACGAAAAAACTCTACAAAAACTAAAAGAACTGTGCTATAATAAGGAAGATAATGAATAGGTGCGTCTTTGCACCTTAAAAACTTGAAAAAGAAGGGTTTAATTATGACTTACGATGTAGCAATTGTAGGCGCCGGTGTTGTTGGTGGGCTTATTGCACGCGAACTTAGTCGCTTCAATGTTAAAGTGGCTTTGCTCGAAAAATATAACGATGTTGCAATGGGCACAACAAAGGCTAACAGTGCTATTGTGCACGGCGGTTTTGATGCACAGAACGGTACACTTAAAGCAAAACTTAATGTTCAGGGTACTGCGATGATGCCTGAGGTTTGTGAAAAACTTTCAGTTCCTTTTAGAAAAAACGGTTCAGTAGTAGTTGCTTTTTCAGAAAAAGAAATGGAACACATTAAAGTGCTTTACGACCGTGGTATTAAAAACGGTGTTCCTGAACTTTCAATAATTGACAGAGATGAACTTCGCAGAAGAGAACCTAATATAAGTGATGAAGCAGTTGGCGCGTTGCTTTCAGAATGTGCGGGTATTGTTTGTCCTTATGAACTTACAATAGCAGCAGTTGAAAATGCAGTAACTAACGGTGTTGAACTTATCAGAAATTGTGAAGTTAAAGCAATAAGTGAAAATGACAATGGTTATGTGCTCAACACAACAGCTGGTGAAATCAGTGCAAAATATATTATCAACGCAGCAGGTAACTTCTCTGATGAATTAGCAAAAATGGTTGGCGACAATTCAATCCAACTCGTACCTAGAAAAGGCGAGTACTATGTTCTTGATAAGTCAGTTGGTAACCTTGCAACTCATACAATTTTCCAATGTCCTAATGAAATGGGTAAAGGTATTCTTGTAACTCCAACAGTTGATGGTAACTTGCTTATTGGCCCAACAGCTCTTAATATTGAGGATAAGGACGATACTACAACAACTCCTGAAGGACTTCGCGATGCGTTACAAAAAGCACTTAAATCAGTGCCTATTGTGTCAATCAGAAATGCAATTACATCTTTTGCAGGTGTCCGTGCTCATCCGGTTAATGATGACTTCATTATTGGCTGGTGTCCTACAAGCGAAAACTTTATAAATGTTGCAGGTGTTGAGTCACCAGGTCTTTCATCTGCTCCTGCAATAGCAATTTTTGTTCGTGAGATGCTCGAAGAAAAGTTAGCACTCACAGAAAAAGAAAATTATACAGACACAAGAGAAACACCTGTTCGTTTCCGCCATTTAAGCGACGAAGAAAGAGCAGAACTCATTAAGAAAAATCCTGCTTATGGCAGAATCGTTTGTCGTTGCGAAACAATTACTGAGGGCGAAATTATTGACGCAATCCGTGCTCCAGGAGGGGCAAGAGATGTTGACGGCGTTAAGCGTAGAACTCGTGCAGGTATGGGACGTTGTCAGGGCGGTTTCTGTGGTAGCAAGGTTGTAGAAATTCTTGCACGTGAGTTAGGCGTTTCAATGAGCGAGATTACCAAATTCGGTGGCGACTCAAAAATTATTTATGAAAGAACAAAGTGAGGTGAATCGGTATGTTGAATTATGAACTTGTTGTAGTCGGTGGTGGTCCTGCTGGTATGGCAGCTGCCCTCGAGGCAAAGAAAAATGGCGTTAATAAAATTATGGTTTTAGAACGTGCTGAAACACTTGGTGGTATTCTTGAACAGTGTATACATACCGGTTTCGGTCTTCACTATTTCGGCGAAGAACTTTCAGGTCCTGAATATGCAGGCAGATTTATCAAACTTCTTGAGGATACTGACATTGATGTTAAAACCGATACAATGGTACTTGATGTGGCAAGTGATAATACTGTTACTGCAGTAAATAAAAAAGATGGTCTTCTTAAAATTCAGGCAAAAGCAGTAGTTCTTGCTATGGGTTGTCGTGAAAGACCTCGTGGTGCGTTAAGTATTGCAGGTAGTCGTTGCTCAGGTATTATGACAGCGGGTACAGCACAGAAATATGTTAATATTGACGGGTTTATGCCAGGTCATGAGGTTGTAATCTTAGGCTCAGGTGATATAGGTCTTATTATGGCACGTCGTATGACTCTTGAAGGTGCAAAAGTAAAAATGGTTTGTGAACTTATGCCATATTCAGGTGGTCTTACAAGAAATATTGTTCAGTGTCTTGACGATTTTGGCATTCCACTTAAACTCAGTTGCACAGTCGTTGCAACTCATGGTAAAGACAGACTTGAAGGCGTTACAATCGCAAAGGTTGATGAAAGACTTCAGCCAATCCCTGGCACAGAAGAATACGTTCCTTGTGATACTCTTATGTTGTCAGTTGGTCTTATTCCTGAAAATGAACTTTCAAAGAATTCAGGACTTCAGCTTGATAACATTACAAACGGTCCAAGAGTTGACGAATATCGCGAAACTGAACATGCAGGCGTATTTGCTTGTGGTAATGTTCTTCAGGTGCACGACCTTGTTGACTATGTTACACAAGAAAGCCAGATTGCAGGTATTGGTGCTGCAAAGTTTATCAAGGGCGAAAAAGTAACAGGTGATTGCGTTTGTACTAAAGGTATTAACGGTGTTCGTTACATAGTGCCACAGCGCATTAACTGCAAAACTGATGGTGATGTTAAACTTTACTTCCGTGTTGGCGCAGTTTACAATAATGCAAAAATCATTGTTGAGTGCGACGGTAAAGAAATCCTTTCAAAGAAAAAGGTTAAACTTTGTCCTGGCGAAATGGAATATGTTATTATTAAACAATCTGTTATTGCAGAACTTCCTGTAAATGCAGAAATTATAGTAAGAGTGGAGGCATAAGAAAATGGAAAAAAGAGAACTTGTTTGTGTTGCTTGTCCTTTAGGATGCCCCATTACAGTTGAATTTGACGGTGACGGTAATGTAAGTAGCGTTACAGGTAATACTTGTAAACGTGGTGATGCTTATGCCCGTACAGAAGTTACAAATCCAACAAGAATGCTTACAACAACCGTTAAGGTTGAGGGTGGCAAGTCTTATGTTGTTCCTGTAAAATCAGCAAACCCAATTCCAAAGGCTATGATGATGGAATGTATGGAAGTTATCAATAAGGCAACTATCAAAGCACCAGTAAATATCGGTGATGTTGTTATCGAAAATATACTTGGAACAGGTGTTGACATAATTGCAACAAACTATGCAGAATAAAAAAAGTTATGAATTGGCGGCGGAAGTAATTCCGTCGCCACGTCAATTAGAATGGCAAAAATTAGAAATGTACGCATTCTGTCACTTCGGTACTAATACGTTTACTGGTCGTGAATGGGGTGATGGTACTGCCCCTGCGTCTATCTTTAATCCTAAAAAACTTGATGCTCGTCAGTGGGCGCGAGAGATTAAAAATGCAGGGCTTAAAGCGATTATCCTTACTTGTAAACATCACGACGGGTTTTGTTTATGGCAAAGTGAATATACAGACTACTGTATGAAAAACAGTCCTTATAAAAACGGCAAAGGCGATGTAGTGAGAGAAGTAAGTGATGCTTGTCGTGAATACGGACTTAAATTCGGCGTATATCTTTCCCCTTGGGACAGACACGAAACCACGTATGGCACAGGTGAAGAGTATAATACATACTTCAAAAATCAGTTAACAGAACTTGCTACAAAATATGGTGATGTATTCTGTTTTTGGTTTGACGGTGCTTGTGGTGAGGGCAAAAACGGTAAAAAGCAGGTTTATGACTGGAACTCATATTTTACTTTAATCCGTGAATTGCAGCCAAATGCAGTAATCAACATTTGTGGTCCTGATGTCCGTTGGTGTGGTAATGAGGCAGGAAAATCAAGAGAATCCGAATGGAGTGTAGTACCTGCTTTTGTAGGTAATCAAGATTATACCGCTGAGCATTCCCAACAAGAAGATAACGCAGAGTTTTCAAAAAAAGTTGATGCTAAAACTCAGGATTTAGGTAGCCGAGAATTTATTGATGGTATAAAAAACTTTATATGGTATCCTGCTGAAGTTGATGTTTCAATCCGTCCGGGTTGGTTTTATCATAAACAAGAAGATTTTAAGGTTAAGTCCATAAAGAAACTTATGCAGATTTATTGGGGTAGTGTAGGTGGCAATTCGTCATTACTTCTAAACATTCCGCCTAATAAAAATGGATTAATTGCAAAAGCAGATGTCCGTGCACTTCGAAAATTCGGTGACAGATTACGTAAAGAATTTCCTGAAAACCTTGCAACAGACTGTATTATAACTGCATCTTCTCAATTAAGTAAAGAATATAACTCAAACAATATTACAACTGAAAATGGCTATTGGCAATGTGGTGAGGGTGACGAAAATCCTATTATAGAAATTACGTTCAAAACACCTGTAGTTGCTGATAAAATTGTACTTAAAGAAAATATTGCAACAGGTCAGCAAATTGAAAATTTTGATGTTTATGCTGATAATGGCAACGGTTATAAAAAAATATGCTCATCAACTATAATTGGTGCAAAGCGTATTTGCCGTTTCAAAAAGCAAAAATTTAACAGGATTAAGATTGTGATTACATCATATCGTGTAAAAGCAACTCTTAACAAAGTAGAACTTTATTGTAAAAAATAATCCAAAATAAAACCCCAACTCATTGAGTTGGGGTCTTATTTATTACTTATTGTGATTGATTTCTACTAAGCATTTTCAGTACTATCAGATGTTTCAACATTTTCGCCTGCATCCAAATTCATTTTCTCAAGGCGTTCACGACGTGAAACCTCAAGGTCTGCAAGCATCTGTTTCTTAACGTTGCCGTCAACGTTAAAGAACATAAGGGTTATACCATAAAGGAAACGAGCGATTGCAGGAAGTAAGCAGAAGATTGCCCAGAAACCAAGAAGTGTCTTGTAGTTTGATTCAGGAACAATGTTGCCGAATTCGTCTTTTCTTGCAACGTAGCCAACCAATGAAATAACAACACCTGAAAGAAGGTTTGTAATTGAGTTAGCTGCTTTACCAAAGTAGTTCTGAACAGTCTGAACAAGAGCTTCGTTTCTAATACCGGTTTTCCATTCACTATAGTCGTAAACGTCACCTTGAAGAACAGCACCTGAAACATTCAAAAGCTGGTTAGGAAGTCCGCAAACTGTAAGACAGAAAGTAAGAACTGCAAGGTTAATTACTGCATTATGACCTTCCCAGTCAACAAGGAAGCCTTTGCCGTCGTTACCGAAAATACCAATAAGGAATGTAGCTGTATAAGCCACACCTGCAAAGATGCCAGAAAGAATAGAAACCTTTTTAGCACCGAATTTACGAATAAGCTTAGGGGCAAGTGGTACCATAATGTAGTTAGGAATACCTGTGAAAATACCTGCAATTGAACCGTGTGCAATGTTTTTTGAGTTGTGCATCCAATAGAAACTTTCACTTGCAACACCAACTGACTTGAAGCTAGCAAAGAAGCTTGAAAGAACAAGAACAAACATTGGTCTGTTTTTGAAAACGTTCTTGAATGATTCAATAACGCCAACTTCTTTCATCTGTTCACGAGAAGCCAATGGAACTCTTTCTCGCATTGCATAGAAACCATAGAATGCTGAGAAAGCAGCAATAACACCAATTATAACAGCAAAGCCTGTATAGATATCCTGCATACCAATTGGATTTTTCCAGTTAACTGTTTTCTGTGGAAGGAAACCAACAAACATTGATGCAATAGATGGAAGAAATACACCAAAAAGGTCAGCAAACTTTGATGTGGCAATAAGATTGTCGCGCTCATTGTTGTTTGGTGTAATGTTGTAAAGCATAATTGTCCAAGCACCAAAGTAAGACATACCAAGGTTATAAACAAAGATTGCAACAATTGTCCAAATAACCTTCTGCCATTCGTGAACAAGGAAGGCAGGGGTAGTAAAGAGCATTATCATTGCTATTGCCCAGAACGGTGTAGGAATAATAAGCCAAGGACGAAGACGACCCCAACGAGTACGTGTTCTGTCAATAATAAGACCAGAGATTGAGTCGTCAACTGCGTCATAGATTGTTTCAATAAACATAATAAGACCGTATGTACTACCTGACATTCCAAGGAAACTGATAGCAAAGAATTGACGGAATGCATTAACATACTGGCTTAAATTTTTTTGTCCGAATGAAGTTAAAAGGAAACCTGCGATTTCTTTTGGTCGCAAATATCTTCTGTCTTGAGTAGAAACTTGTTCAACACTAGCTTCAACTTCATCGACAACTGTGGTTGTAGTTGTGTTTTCCACTGTTCAATCACGCCTTTTTTAGAAAAATCCATATATTTTCCAATATATACAATTAATATATCATAAAAGCCGACAATAATCAACCTAAAAATTGAAAATCGTCGGCTAATATTTATCTGAATTTTTGTGAGTATTCAACTGCTAATTTATCACAACGTTCGTTTTCTGGATGTCCCGCGTGACCTTTAACCCATTCAAATTCATATTCATGTTGTGAAAGTAAGTCAAGAAGTCTTTCCCAAAGGTCAGGGTTAAGTGCAGGCTTTTTATCAGCTTTACGCCAGTTGTTAGCTTTCCAGCCCTCAGCCCAACCTTTTGTAATACCATTTACAACATAAGATGAATCTGAATAAATTTTTACCTTACATTTTCTTTTAAGAGCTTCAAGCCCGTTTATAACTGCAAGTAACTCCATTCTATTGTTTGTAGTTTCAGGTTCACCACCCGAAAGCTCTTTTTCAACACCATTACAGCGAAGAATTGTACCCCAGCCACCTGGACCAGGATTTCCCGAACAAGCACCATCAGTAAACATTTCAACAAAAGTCAAATTTTCCATAAAAACTCCTGAATAAAATAAAAATAAAATAACTAAACTAATTTTATCACGGATTTTCCTATTTAACAACATAAATCTATACGGAAAAACGAACAAATATAAAATTTCTTAAATGCTCATTACCTTGACAATATTACATAAAAATAGTATTATATAATGACAATATAGTGAGTTAATATGGGTTTTTGTGCATATATTTATATAAAACTTAATTTTGCTATGTGCCTTATAGCAAAAATACATATCTGAAAAATAAAATAAGGAGGAAATATGGCAAAACAGAAAACAGAAAATAACGCTTCGCAAACTGAAACAAAACGCTCTGCAAAAAGTAAAGTTTCTAATCGTATAAAAAAGCAGAGCACATCAAAAAAGAATGTTTTAAGTAAAAAAAACAACAGTAAAAAATCTGTTACAAATAAATCTAAAAAAGGAACTGCTCAGAAGAATATGAAAAAACGAACTCCAAAGGGTGAAGAGAAGGGCGTTAAAATAGCATTTTTGGGCGGACTTAATGAAGTCGGCAAGAATATGACGTTATATGAATATGACGGTGAAATGATGCTTGTTGACTGTGGTCTTGCATTCCCGGACCCTGATATGCTTGGTGTTGATTTGGTTATTCCTGATTTCACTTATGTTGAAGAAAATGCAGACAAAATCAAGGGCATTTTTATCACTCACGGTCATGAGGACCATATAGGAGGATTAGCATATCTTCTTAAACGGGTAAACATTCCTGTTTATGGTACAAAGCTTACAATCGGTCTTATTGAGGGTAAATTAAAAGAACATAAAATGCTTGATATAGCTGACCTTAATGAGATTAAACCTAAAGACAAAGTAAAACTTGGTAGTTTTGAAATTGAGGCAATCCACGTAAATCACTCAATTCCTGATGCTATTGCACTTGCAATCAGCACACCTGCGGGGCTTATTTTACAAACTGGTGACTTCAAGATTGACACAACACCTATTGATGGTGACGTAATTGATTTAGCACGAATTGCAAAACTTGGTGAAAAAGGAGTACTTGCACTTCTTTCAGACTCAACTAATGCGCAAAGACCGGGCTATACTTCGAGTGAACGTACAGTAGGTGAATCTTTTGAAAGACTTTTTCAGAAAGCAGATGGCAAGCGACTTATAGTTGCAACATTTGCATCAAATATTCATAGAGTGCAACAAATTATTGATGTTGCCGCATCTGTGGGCAGAAAAGTTGCTCTTTCAGGACGCAGCCTTGAAAATGTTGTTGAAACAGCATCAAGACTTGGTTATCTCAATGTGCCTGAAGGTATTTTAGTAAGCATTGATATGGTATCACGTTATCCTCATGACAAACTTGTTATTATTACAACAGGTAGTCAGGGCGAGCCAATGTCAGCACTTTATAGAATGGCATTTTCAGAGCACAGACGCGTTGAAATTGGTACAGGCGACTATGTTATAATTTCAGCAACACCAATTCCAGGTAACGAAAAAACAGTAGGTAAAGTTGTTGACGAGTTATTAAAGCGTGGGGCAGAAGTTGTATATGAAAAAATGTATGATGTTCATGTTTCAGGTCATGCTTGTCAGGAAGAGTTAAGACTTATAATGAGCCTTGCGAAACCTAAATATTTTATTCCTGTTCATGGTGAGCAGAAACATTTGAGAAAACATGCTCAACTTGCTGAAAGTATGGGAATAAAACAGGGGAATATTTTTATTGCTGATAATGGCAGACAAATTGAACTTACAAAACGCAAAATGACTGCACTTGAAAATGTACCTGCAGGTAAAGTCTTTGTTGACGGTTATGGTGTAGGCGATGTAGGTAATGCGGTTATTCGCGAGCGTAAGCGTCTTGCGGAAGATGGTCTTATGATTATCAGCGTTGTAATTGAAAAAGATACAGGTATGATTGTGTCAGGACCTGACATAGTATCACGTGGATTTGTCTATGTGCGTGATTCTGAACAACTTATATCTGAAGTAAAACTTGTTGCACAAATCGTTGTTGATGAGTGTATACACGACGGTAATATTGAATGGGGTACAATCCGTAATAGAATCCGTGATGATATTTCACGACTTCTTTATGACAGAACAAAGCGTAGTCCTATGGTGCTTCCGCTTATAAACTCTATTTAAGGTGTTATTTATGAAAAACAGCAGAATTAAAAACATTATTAAAAAATATATAGAAATGTATCCGGTGACAATTCCATCAGTTGTTGTCTGTGTGTTGCTGTGTCTTACATTGTTTCTTTATAATGTGTATTTTGCTGTTGCGGGACTTTTGTTGATTGCAATACTTGTGATTATAGGACTTGCAATCAACAATGTTAAGTTCAAAAAACTTGAAGGCACGGTTGCTGAACTTAATAAAAGAATTTCAGCAGATGAAAAATATGGTGAACTTCAGTACTTTCCGTTACCTGTTGTAATTTTTGATAATACAGATAAAATACTCTGGTATAATCAGTTGTTCAGTAATGCTTTTCTCAAAAATGGTGAGTTTCAGAATGATGATATCAAGCAGTTTACATCAGGACAAGGTATTACGATAATTCACGAAAAACACAGTATTGAGTGTGAATTTGAAGATAAAAAATATACTGTATTTTCATCATCAATTGATTATAAAGAAGAAACAGCATATATTTTATATTTTGTTGAAGATACAGAACTTAAAAATACAAAGGTAAAATATGAAAACACTCGTCCTGTGTTTATGCTTATAAACCTTGATAGTGTTGAAGATGCGTTAGGTGACTTGCGTGAAAGTCAGCAGTCAGATATTTTAAGTGAAGTTGAAAAACTTATTGAAAATTGGCTTGAAAATTATAATTGTATATTCCGTAAAATCAATAACAGCCGATTTATTGTAATATCAGATAGTGAAAATCTTACAAAAATGAAAGAGGATAAGTTCTCAATCCTCTCTAAAGTACGTGCCTATACATATAACGATAAGGTAGCAGGAATAACCTTGTCAGTAGGTGTAGGTACAGGTGAAAATCTGCCTGAATGTGAAAAGATTGCCAGAAAATCACTTGATATGGCAATGGGCAGGGGTGGCGACCAGGTTGCAGTCAAAACAGCTCATAATGATTATGAGTTTTTTGGCGGTGTTGCAAAAGGTGTTGAAAAGCGTACAAAAGTAAGAACTCGAATGGTTGCCTCTGCAATAGGTGACAGTATAAACATAAGTAGTAATGTTCTTATTATGGGCCATCGCAATGCAGACCTTGACGCTCTTGGTGCTTCTGTGGGTGTTGCTATGATTTGTAAAGCACTCGGTAAAGACGCTAAAATTGTAATATCATCAGAAACAACACTTGCAATGCCCCTTGCAAAACATCTTATTGCAAATGGATATGATGACCTGCTTGTTGAGCCACAGGATGTCCAAGAATATCTGCAACCGGGTACATTACTTGTTATTGTTGATACTCATAGAAAGAACTTTATTGAATATCCTGAATTATTTGACTTAGTGCAGAAAGTAATAGTAATTGACCACCATAGAAAAGCAGCTGACCATATTACAAAATCAGTTATTTTCTATCACGAACCAAACGCATCATCTGCGTCTGAAATGGTTACAGAGCTTATTGAGTATGTGCCTTTTGAGGTGAAAGTATCAAAGACTTGTGCAGAAGCACTTATGTCAGGTATAACGCTTGATACTAAGAATTTTGTAATGAAAACAGGTGTAAGAACATTTGAAGCGGCAGCATTCCTTCGTTCATTGGGTGCAGATACTGTTACTGTAAAACAGTTGTTTGCAAACAGTATGGAAACACAGAAGGCAAAAAGTGAAATTGTCAGGTCTGCAGCTATGTATGGCGATTGCGCAATCGGTGTTGTTGATTTTGTGACTGATGATGTTCGTATCGTTGCAGGACAGGCAGCTGACGAACTTTTGAACATTGACGGTGTAAATGCATCATTTGTTTTGTTCAGTACAGGTGACAGTATTAACATTTCAGCCCGTTCTTATGGTGAAATAAATGTACAGATTATAATGGAAGAACTTGGTGGTGGCGGTCATCAGACTATGGCGGCATCACAACTTCAGGGTGAAACATTTGATAATGCACTTGTATTACTTAAAAATGCAATAGATAAAACGAGATAAATGAAAAGAGGTTATATATAATGGATGTTATTTTGAAAGCAGATGTTAAAGGATTAGGCAAAAAAGGTGAAAAAGTAAAGGCTTCAGATGGTTATGCTCGTAACTTCCTTTTCCCAAAAGGACTTGCAGTAGAGGCTAATGCTCAAAGCCTTACAGAACTTCGTAACCGTGAGCAGTCAAATCAACATAAAATTGATGTTGAAATTGCAGCTGCTAATGATTCAAAAGCAAAACTTCAGGGTAAAGTTGTAAAAATCACTGCAAAAGCAGGTAATAATGGTAAACTTTTCGGCTCAGTAACATCAAAAGAAGTTGCTGCAGAAATTACAAAACAGTATGGCGTAAAAGTTGACAAAAGAAAAATTACAATGGATGACATTAAAAATTTCGGTTCATATAAAATCGAAGTTAAACTCTATACAAATATCGTAGCAGAAATGACCGTAATGGTAGGAGAATAATTTGTAACCAATTTTTGCATTTCTATGCACAATTCTCAATGATTTTATAATTGGTTACTTAGTTAGAAAATAATGGAGAAGTAGAAAATATGGAAAGTAATTATTCAGCACTTGACAATATGGTATTGCCTCATAGTATGGATGCTGAACAAGCAGTTTTGGGTGCTATTCTTAAAGACCCTGACTGCCTTCATATTGTTGCAGATATGCTTAAAATTGAGCATATTTTTGTACCACAACATAAATATATCTATACAGCAATTCTCAATATTGACACAATGGGTAATCGTATTGACCCTCTTGTTGTACTTGAGCAGTTAAAGAAAGATGGCGTTTTTGACGATGTCGGCGGTAAAGCATATCTTATGAAACTTGCTGAGGCAGTGCCATCAACAAAAAATGTTGAGTCATACATAAAAATTATTATTGAAAAGTACTATCTTCGTACTTTAATGCTTACTGCCCGTGAAATTCTTGATGAAACAAGCAATGAGAGTGCGTCACCGGACCAACTTCTTAATAAGGCAGAACAGAAGATTTATGATATACGTCGCGGTAAGAATACATCAGGTCCTGCAAAAGTAAGCGATATTATTGTTTCTGATGTTTTTGAACGTCTTAAAAAACTTGCAAGTGCGGACCCACAGCAAAAAGAACAATATATTGGTATTCCAACAGGTTTTTCATATCTTGATAAAGTCCTTGGTGGCGGATTTCACCGTTCAGACCTTATAATTATCGGTGCTCGTCCTGCTATGGGTAAAACAAGCTTTGCTCTTAATGTTGCAAGAAACATTGCAATGAAAGGCAGAAAAGTATTGTTCTTCTCACTTGAAATGTCAAAAGAACAGTTAGCACAACGTATTATTTCAACTGAAGCTAGAATTATCAGTAACAAACTCAGAACAGGTGATGTAAGTCAGGCAGACTGGGAAAGACTTGGTCTTGCATTACAGAATCTTGTAAACTGTGAACTTTATTTTGATGACAGTGCAAATATCAATGTTCCTGAAATGAAAGCTCGTGCAATGCGAATGAAAGATGTTGACTGTATTGTAATTGACTATCTTCAGCTTATGTCAGGCACCAAGCGTACTGATAATCGTGTAAACGAAGTTGCTGAAATCACTCGTGGTCTTAAAATGATGGCTAAAGACCTTAATATTCCTGTTGTAACTTGTTCACAGTTGTCTCGTGGTGTTGCAAAGAATAACGGTGACCACCGTCCACAAATGACCGACCTTCGTGAATCAGGTACTATTGAGCAGGATGCAGATATTGTTCTTATGCTTCATCGTGAAGATTATTATAAGCACGATACTGATGAGGGTGACGATACAGTAAGTGAAACAGCAAATATTGCAGAAGTTATTGTAGGTAAAAACAGACACGGTTCTACTGAAACTGTTAAAGTTGCGTGGAATCCTGAGTTTACAATGTTCTCAACTCTTGAAAGGATTAAAGATGACAAATAAGGTTATCAGAACAATCAAAGAACATAGTATGATTTCAAAAGGCGACACAGTGGGGGTAGGACTCTCCGGTGGTGCTGATTCTGTTGCACTTTTACATATTATCGTAAAAAGTAAAGAAATACTTGGTATTTCAAAAATCAAAGGCATACATATTCATCACGGTATCCGTGGTGATGAAGCTGACAGAGATTTGACGTTTTCAAGGAACTTTTGCGAAAAAATGGGTGTGGATTTTCAGTGCTTTTTTGCAGATATTCCTGCAGAAGCCCAGAAAACAGGTGAGAGTATTGAAGAATGTGCAAGAAGAATAAGATATAATTTGTTCTCACAATCAGGCTGTGATAAAATCGCAACTGCCCACAATCTTAATGATAATATGGAAACGGTGATTTTTAATATGACTCGTGGCACATCAATTAAAGGTTTGTGTGGAATCCCATATTCTCGCGAGAATTACATAAGACCACTTCTTGATTGTACAAGAAGCGAAATTGAAGAGTATTTAAAACTGAATTCTCTTGATTTTGTAACTGATAGTACGAATTTATGTGATGATTATACACGAAATAAAATCCGTCATAATGTAATTCTACAGCTTTTTGAAATCAACCCATCTTTTGATAAGGCATTTGCAAAT
>CALBKQ010000179.1 GCA_937895645.1 uncultured Clostridia bacterium | reverse complement strand
GGTTCAGTTCACTATATCAGTCCTGAACAGGCAAGGGGAGAAATGACTGACGATAAAGCTGACATTTATTCTGTTGGCGTTGTTATGTATGAAATGCTTACAGGTAAACTTCCTTTCCAATCAGACAGCGCAGTTTCTGTTGCTCTTATGCAACTTCAACAAGACCCTAAACGCCCAAGAGACATTGTACCTACACTTCCTTTAGGGCTTGAACAGATTACAATTCGTGCTATGCAGAAAAACCCTAATGACCGTTATGGTTCAGCAGCAGAAATGCTTATGGATATTAACGAGTTTAAGCGTAATCCTGCTATTAAGTTCAATTACACATATTTTGTTGACCAAGAACCTACAAAATTTGTTAGAACAAGTGGTACTGCAACTCGCAGTCAGGTAAATCAGCGCAATGAAAAAACTGAAGGAGAGTCAAAAACTATAAATAAGACAACCGCAATTATGCTAGGTGCAATTGCAGGTGTTGTTGTGCTTGTTCTTATTATTGCAGGTATTTTTGTTGGCGTTGGTAATCAGAAAGTTGAAGTGCCTAACTTTGTAAATCTCAATTATTATGAAGATATTGAGAATAATAAAGAATATACCGATAAGTTTGAATTTGTTGTTGAGTTTGATGTTAATTCCACTCTCGATGATGGTACAGTCCTTGAACAAACACCATCTGCAAGTGAAAAAGTTAAAAAACATTCTGAAATCAAACTTGTTATTGTTAAGAAAAACAATGTGGTAATTGATTCTTCAATTCTTGGTATGAATGAAGAACAAGCTCGTAGTTATCTTATAAACCGTGGTGTTATTCCAACAATTAAGTATGAATTTTCTGAAACTATTGCACCAGGACTTGTTCTTAAAACATCACCTGAGGTGGGCTCTTCTGTTAAAATCGGTGGTGAAGTAATCGTTTATGTGGCAACTGACAAAGAAGAAACTGTTAAAGTTCCTGAACTTGTAGGTTGCAGTAAAGAGGTTGCTGAACAACTTCTTAAAGCTTCTGACCTTGAACTTGGTACTGTTACTGAAGTTAACAGCGATTTAGAAGCTGGTATGGTTGTTAAACAGAGTATACCTAAAGATGAGTCTGTGCCAGTTGGCTCAAAAATTGATATTGAAGTAAGTACGGGTATTCCTGCAGAATCTTCAGTTGATATTAAAGTTAGCCTTCCTGCTGTTAATAAATCAGGTGTTTTGAAGATTTATGTAAATAACGAACTTTTCTTTACATCAAATGAGTTGTATCTCGATGGCGCTGAAAAAACTTATACAATTAAAGGTAGCGGTGCTGACAGTTCTTATGTTGTAATGGTTGATGACAGCCCCATTCAGAAAGGTAAAGTTGACTTTACAAAATCTCCTGCTGTTGTAAGTGATGTTGAAAATATTGCTTATGAGAGTGTTGCTATTTTACCTAATAACCTTGTAGGTAAAACAAAATCTGAAGCAATAAGCCAGTTGAATGCGGCAGGTTTTGCAAACATAGAAATTATTGAATCACCAAGTGATGCAATTGCAAGTGGTTGTGTTATTGCACAAGACCCTGTTTCTGACGGAACAACCAAAATTCCTACAAATACAATAATTAAACTTACAATCAGTACAGGACCAAACGCAGAATAATATGTTAAAAGGAATAATAACAAAAGGTATTGGCGGCTTCTATTATGTTGAAGTCGCCAATGCGACTTATGAATGTAAGGCAAGGGGATTATTCAGAAAAAACAGAATAACACCACTTGTTGGCGATACTGTTGAGATTACAGTTAACGAAAACGCTGAAAACACAATTGATAAAATATTTGAGCGTAAGAATTTTCTGTTAAGACCACCCGTATCTAACATTGACAATTTAATTATAGTTGTTTCAACTGTTGAACCAAAACCTAATTTTCTTGTAATTGATAAACTTATTGCGACTGCCGAATATAAAAACATTGAGCCTGTAATAGTTGTTTCAAAAACAGATTTAGGTGATTACAGCAGTATTGTTGAAGAATATAAAAATACAGGAATTACACTTATTGTTATTGAAAATGACTCTGATGTTGAAAAAGTTCGTAGTTTAATGAAAAATAAAATTACAGCATTTACAGGTAATTCGGGTGTTGGTAAAACAACGCTGCTTAATAAACTTGATAGCACTCTTAAACTTTCAACAGGTGCAATAAGTGAAAAACTTGGCAGAGGTCGTCACACAACCCGTGAAGCTCAGCTTTTCAATGTGTGCGGTGGCTATGTTATTGATACTCCCGGTTTTTCATCTCTTGATTTTGCTAAAACAGAAATTATCAGAAAAGACGATTTGCCTTATTGCTTCCGCGAATTCAGGGAATATTTAGGTAACTGTAAATTTTCAACTTGCTCACACACTTGTGATAAAGGTTGCAAAATTTGTGAAGCAGTTGAAAACGGAAAAATTAGTAAATCAAGACACAATAATTATATTGCTATGTATAATCAGGCAAAGGAAATTAAAGAATGGGAACTGAAAGACGATGTGTAATCATTGGTGGGGGAGATTGCTCTGCCGAAATCCTTAAAAAGAATATTTTAGCTGATGATTTTATAATATGTGCCGATAGTGGTTTTGATATAGCAACAAATAGTGGTTTTGTACCCGATTTGTTAATTGGCGATTTTGACTCAATTAAGGCAATTCCTGAAAATGTGAATAAGATTACACTTCCAGTTGAAAAAGATGTTACAGACACTGTAGCAGCCTTTAATGAGGGTGTTAGCCTTGGATTTAACAGATTTGTGCTTTTTGGTGGTACAGGTGGAAGATTTGAACACACATTTGCAAACGTTTCGCTAATGGCAAATGCGTCAAAATCGGGAATGTATTTTGAGATTATTGACGATAAACACATTTTCAGAAGTATTACAAATTCAAAAATATGTATAAAGCGTAAAAACAACCAACAAGTTTCTGTATTCGCTTTTGGTGACCGTGCTTTTGGTGTAACATTGAAGGGTTTTCACTATCCTTTGTGGGATTATACTCTTGACCCATTCAATGGTGCTCTTGGCACAAGTAATGATATTGTTGAAGATTATGGCGAAATATCTGTGTCAAACGGTACTTTAATTATAATCGAAACTGGAATGTAACAAATAAATACCCCTTGCGTATAATGTAATAAATACATAGCAGGGGGTATTTTTATGGGAAGACGCTCAGGAGCAAAAGGAGTAATTTTTGTGGCTTTAGGTCTTGGGTTGATAATTTCATTGATTCTTCCTGAAAAGTTTGTAATTGTATTACTTGCAACGGCACTTGTAATATGCGGAACTGCCCTTTGCAGAGCATAGGAGGATTTTTGTGAAAGTTGTATTGGTAAAAAGTCCAAAAGTCATAGGCGGTATTTTAAGAAAGTTTTTTGGAATTAAAAAAGTATCATAATACTGAACAACCCTCATTAAGAGGGTTGTAATTTTTTATGCTTGAAAAAAATGAATATTTTATATATAATTTTGGTGTTCTTATTTATAGTAACATTAATGATTGTTTTTACGATTTATATATTAGACTAGAAATTATGTAAGGAGGCTTTTTATGACCAAGTTTGAACAAGCGTGTTTACTTGCATTTGAAGATTGGGCAGACGATATACCAGATGATTTACCAGAACCTGAATATAGTGAAAAGCATAAAAGATGGGTTGCAAAACTTTTTAATAAAATGCGTGGTGACCGTTATCATATGTTCACAACAAGAACTGTAAAAGTGATGTTAGTCGCAGCAGTGCTTTCAGCATTATTTCTTACAGCCTTTGTAATCCCGTCATCACGAGAATTTATTATTGATAAATTTGATATATACAGCACATATAAACTTACTGAAGATAACGGCAACTCCGTAAACGGTGAAATCACAGTTGGCTACATACCTGAAGGGTTTGAATTAGAAGTTTCAATAAGCAATTCTAAACACACATACAGCAAATATGTTTTAGATGATGAAGAAAGAGATGCATTTATTGAAGAAATGGGTTCAAACTGTGATATTCAGCGATACAAAGGTCTTGGTGAAATGGACCCTGAACAGTTGTGGGAAACAACAATGGACCCTGCAACTCGTACAATGCTTCGAGTAACACTTGAAGATGCTATGGAAGCAGACGAAACATTCT
>CALBKQ010000178.1 GCA_937895645.1 uncultured Clostridia bacterium | reverse complement strand
TAACCGAATTATATCAATAATATATTTTTATAACAATAGGAGTGATAAAAATATATTATTTTAGTTCCATCATAGCATACTCAAAATTATTATCTAATTTAAATTCATATATTGTTTTAAAACCAATGTTCTCATGCAATCTAAACGAAGGTGTATTAGATAAATTTATACAACTAAATACTGAGTATCCTTTAAACTTTTTTCGTATATATTCTAATATACAAGTTGCCACGCCTTCTCTTAAATGATTTACATCAGTAACTATTTCCCATATATATGCAATTCTATTAGGCATATTTTTTATATTATTCGGATATTTTTCTAATTCGCAAAAGTCCTTTCCAAAATATAATACTGCATATCCATAAACTTTGTCATTTTCTTTATAAACAATTTTTAACATTTCTTCGTCTTTAATTGACCTTTGATTGCATTCATAACTAATGTAACCTTTATTATTTTCATTCCAAATTCTCTGAATATCATCTAAACAATCATTTTCTATTATCACTCTTTTTCACTCCTATAATTTTTGCATTCTTCTATAAATTTGCTAAAAATCATTTTTGTTACTTTTGTATCCATCATTAACTCAGGATGCCATTTTATTCCCATAACAAATCTTTTGTTTTTTACTTCTATACTTTCAACAAGTCCATCTTCTGAATAAGAAGAAATTGTTGCAAATGGTTCTACTTTTTCTTTTGGAGCTATCATTGAATGAATACTATTCACCTCAATACACTCTTCTTGAACTAAATTATATAATTCCGTATCTTTTTGTATGTTAATTCTATGTCTAAAATTAACATCATACTTATCATGACTTTTAGTCTCGTCTAAAATTATTTCTGTTCCCAAAGCTCTTAATATATTATTAAATCCTGCACAGATTCCAAATACCGGTATATCTAATTCAATAGCTTTTTTTGCTATTTCAATTTCGTATTTACAGCTAGCTATTCCTCCCTGTAATATAATTCCGTCACATTTTTGAATAACTTCATATAAGTCATTTTTTTCTTCTTCAGTTAATTCTTTTGGATCACAAATATCGTTATCATTAAAATCCATTGTTCTATCTGTTGGTAATATACTAATTGGTATACCACCATTTTCTACAACTAAATATCTTATTTCATCAATTATATCTATTCTATGCCAAATGTCATATTGTAATTTATTGTCAGTTGTTTTTCCTACTATTCCTATAATTGGTTTGCTCATTTTTTATATTCCTCTCTATATCTTTTATTAATATATTATCAAAGTTTTGTAAATATCTTTTATTATTTCTGGCATTATATTTCCTTCATGTAGAATTGTATAAGCTTCAATTAATATTAATTCATTATTAAGTGAAAAAATAGAACAATAATGATATTCTTTGTTATATTCATTATTTATAGTATACTCATAAATCCCAACATTTTTATTTCCTAATTGATTTACGTATACTTCTCCCCATTCTATTTGTTCTTTATATGATTTTTCTATAAAATTCTTATCTTCTTCTAACATATCGTTTATTTCGCTGTTTTTACATTCTCCATTTTTTAAAACTAATATATTTGTTTGTATTCCTGTACCTGCATCTTTAATTGCGAATAATTTTATTATTTTTTCAACATTTTCTGTGTTCATATCTTTCATTTCTTCTGTTAGGTCTTGGAATCCTGATGGTAATGATAAATAAACTCTATTTTTTATTATTTCAGCTGTGTATAAAGGAATATACTCTTCTCCTAAATCCATTGTATACATATCTGGATTAAATGATATGTTTTTTGTATAATAAAATCTTCTTCCATCTTTACATTTATAATAATCATAAAAAAGAGATTTATATTTCGCCACTAAACACATCAACAATTTTCAAAAGAATAAAATAAGTCAGATTTTGACGGAGGAAAAAAATGAGCGACCAGATTAAAAACAAAATTGAAGAAGAGGTTATGGATACGGTTGTTACCGAAACATATGACGCCTCTGCCATTCAGGTCCTTGAAGGACTTGAAGCTGTAAGAAAGCGTCCGGGTATGTATATCGGTTCAACAGGACCGAAAGGACTTCATCACCTGGTTTATGAAATCGTTGACAACTCAATTGACGAAGCACTTGCAGGTTATTGTTCACATATTGAAGTGAAAATTTTACCTGACAATATTATTACAGTACGCGACAATGGTCGTGGTATTCCTGTTGGTATCAATGAACAGCAAGGTCTTCCTGCAGTAACTGTTGTTTTAACAGTTCTTCACGCAGGTGGTAAATTTGGTGGTAGTGGTTATAAAGTTTCAGGTGGTTTGCACGGTGTTGGTTCATCAGTTGTAAATGCACTTTCAGAATGGTTTGTAGTTGAAGTAAGCCAGAATGGTCACGTTCACCGTCAAAAATTTGAACGTGGTAATATCGCAAGTGACCTTGAGATTGTAGGAGATACAGACGAAACAGGAACATTTATTATGTTCAAAGCTGACCCTGAAATTTTTACAGAAACTACTGTTTATGAATATGAAGTACTTCAACGCAGACTTCGTGAACAGGCATTTTTGAATGCAGGTCTTTCAATTACACTTACAGATAAACGTGACCCTGATAATATTATTGAAGAAAACTTCTGTTATGAGGGTGGTATTAAATCATTCGTTGATTATATAAACACAAGCCGTGGTCTTACACCAGTTGTAGATGACATTATGCACTTTACAACAGTAAGTGGTGACAGAAGTGCTGAAGTTTCAATTTCATATAATGATGGTTACAATGAAATTATATTGAGCTTTGCTAATGGTGTGCGCACAATCGACGGTGGTACTCACGAAAATGGTTTCAAAACTGCACTTACCCGTGTATTTAATGAGTACGGAAGAAAATTCAAACTCTTAAAGGATAACGACAAAAACCTTTCAGGTGATGATGTCCGTGAAGGTCTAACAGCAGTTATCAGTGTAAAACTTACTGAAGCAGAGTTTGAAGGACAGACAAAGGGTAAACTTGGTAATACAGAAATGCAGACTATCGTATCAAAAATGATGTACGAGAAGTTGATGACATATTTTGAAGAAAATCCACAGGCTGCAAAGGCAATTTTCAACAAAGCACTTGATGCATCCCGCGCTCGTGAAGCTGCAAGAAAAGCAAGAGACAGTGCAAGAAGAAAATCAGCACTTGAGGGTAACTCTCTTCCAGGTAAACTTGCAGACTGTATTGATAAAAATCCTGAAAACACTGAAATTTTTATCGTCGAAGGTGACTCTGCGGGTGGTTCTGCTAAAGAAGGCAGAGATAACAGAATTCAGGCAATCCTTCCACTCTGGGGTAAAATGCTTAATGTTGAAAAGGCAAGAATTGACAAGGTTATCGGTAACGACAAGTTAACACCTGTTGTTACAGCACTTGGCACTGGTATAGGTGAAGAATTTAACATTGAAAAGCTTCGATACCACAAAATTGTTATTATGGCCGATGCCGACGTTGACGGTCAACATATTAGAACGCTTCTTCTAACATTCTTCTTCAGATATATGAGAGATTTGATTGACGGTGGCTATATTTATATTGCTCAACCACCACTTTTCAAAGTTAGTAAAGGTAAACGTCACGAATATGCTTTTTCTGATGAACAGCGAGATGCGTTCCTCGAAGAAATGGGTGCAAACTGTGACGTTCAGCGATACAAAGGTCTTGGTGAAATGGACCCTGACCAGTTGTGGGAAACAACAATGGACCCTGCAACACGTACAATGCTTCGAGTAACACTTGAAGATGCTATGGAAGCAGACGAAACATTCTCAATTCTTATGGGTGATAAAGTTGAACCTCGTAGAGAATTTATTGAGAAAAATGCAAAGTATGTACAAAATCTTGACATTTAGGTTATAGAGTAAGAAAAAAATAGAGGTAAAAAAATGAGTAAAGCAAATAATCCTAATTTTGGTGGATATGTTCCACTTGAAGAACAGAATATTATAAATGTTGAGATTAACAAGGAAATGAGAAAGTCTTTCCTTGACTACTCAATGTCTGTTATTACTGCCCGTGCACTTCCTGATGTACGCGACGGACTTAAACCTGTTCACAGAAGAATTCTTTATACTATGTATGAAAATTCACTTTATCCTGACAAACCACATCGTAAGTGTGCCGATACAGTCGGTTCAGTGCTTGGTAGATATCATCCACACGGTGACGCATCTGTTTATGATGCAATGGTTCGTCTTGCACAGGACTTTTCAATGAGATATGTTCTTGTTGACGGTCACGGTAACTTCGGTTCAGTTGACGGTGACCCACCTGCTGCATATCGTTATACAGAGTCAAGAATGAGTAAAATCGCTCTTGAAATGCTTACAAATATTGATAAAGATACAGTTGATTTTACAACTAACTACGACGACCGTCTTAAAGAGCCAACAGTGCTTCCATCAAGATATCCAAATCTTCTTGCTAACGGTTCAACTGGTATTGCTGTTGGTATGGCTACAAACATTCCACCTCATAATCTTGGTGAGCTTGTTGACGGTATATGTTGTGTAATTGACAACCCTGAAGCAGAACTTGACGAAATTATGCAACATATTCAGGGCCCTGACTTCCCTACAAGTGGTATTATCATGGGTAGAGCGGGTATTCGTGCAGCTTATGCTACAGGTCGCGGTAAAATTGCACTTCGTGGCCGCGCAGAAATTGTTGAAAATGAAAAAACAGGTCGTTTCCAGATTATTATTACGGAACTTCCTTATCAGGTAAACAAGGCTCGTCTTATTGAATCTATTGCAGATTTACATAAGGACAAGAGAATTGAAGGTCTATCTGACATTAACGACTACTCATCAAAACGCGGTGGCGGTATGAGAATAGTTATTGACTTAAAGCGTGATGCAAATCCACAAGTTGTACTCAATCAGCTTTATCAGATGACTCAACTTCAGATTTCTTACGGCATTATTCAGTTGGCCCTTGTTAATGGTGAACCAAAAATCCTTACACTTAAACAGATTATTGAAGAATATATTAAGTTCCAGTGTGAAATTATTACAAGAAGAACACAGTATGATTTGAACAAAGCACAGGCTCGTGAGCATATTCTTGAAGGTCTTGCTCGTGCTATTGATATTGTTGATGAAATTATTGCAACAATCCGTGCTTGTAAGGGTGGTCAGGCAGAAGCAAAAGTTGCCATCATGGAAAAATTTGACTTTGATGACCCACAGGCAACTGCAATCGTTGCTTTCCGTCTTGGACAACTTGCAGGTCTTGAAATCCAGAAAATTATTGCAGAGCGTGATGAATTAAGAATCAAGATTGCAGAATATCTTGAAATTCTTGGTTCAGAAGCAAAAGTTAAGGAAATTCTTAAAGAAGAACTTTCAGTTATCGGTAGAAAATTCGGTGATGAAAGAAGAACAGAAATTTCAAATGTTCTTGGCG
>CALBKQ010000177.1 GCA_937895645.1 uncultured Clostridia bacterium | reverse complement strand
AAGGTTAAAGCCCTGAAAAATAAAGCCGATTTCTTTGTTGCGGATTTCTGACAATTCGTCGTCTGTCATATTTGCAACATCAACACCGTCAAGAGTGTATGTGCCACTTGTAGGAATATCTAAAAGTCCCAACATATTCATAAGTGTTGATTTACCCGAACCCGACTGACCCACAATAGCAAGAAACTCACCGTGCTCAACGGTTAAATCAATACCGTCTAATGCTCTTACTTCATTTTCACCGGGATTATAAATTTTGTAAATATCACGAATTTCAATTAAACTCATATTTCTACCTCAAAAATTTATATGAAAAGTATTGTCAATATTTTACTATTCTAAAACCTCAAAATCAATGTATAAATTGTGAATTTTTTTAAGTGATTTATGTATGAACTCACAATTTACAAGCTATATGAAGATTTGATAAAATATTTTTATAAAAATTTTGTTAGGTTTTTATATTTTAGAGCACTACTTTACGAAAGGAGCGAAGATATGGTTAAGGGAAGCAAAACAGCTTCCGAACTGATTTTTGAACAATGTTATAAAGATTATTATCAGAGTTTAATAAACTTCGCCCGTGCAAGACTTCGTGAGGGTAGTGACTTTTGTGAGGATTGTGTGCAAGAGGCGTTTACGGTTTTTTATAATCGGTTGAAAACGGGTGAAGAATTTGAATACCCCAAGGCATTTTTATACAGAACACTTGATAATATTCTCAAAAAACAGAAAGCAAAAGTTGTTGCGGAAGAAATGAATACGGTGTCACTTGATGACCCGGACAATACAATTGAAATCGCAGTTGCAGACGAGATTGATTGCGAAAAATACATAAAAATTCTTGAAAACAGTTTAGACGAAGAAGAAAAGTTTTTCTATACCGAAAAATATGTAAACGGTAAAAAGATTGAACAGATTGCAACTGAAACAAATCTTTCAGTAGGGGCAGTAACAATGCGACTATCCCGACTACGCAAAAAACTTAAAAATCTTCTTGAAGACCTACTTTATTAGAAAGGAGTAGCAAAATGACACAATTAAAGTTTAATAAACAAATCGCAAATGAGATTTTTAATGATACAACATTTCGTGAAGAACTTATTATGGCTCTTAATGAGCTTATAGATATTGAACTTGCAAAGCAAGACGATGAAATTGACTTTGACCTTATTGATGCATATACAGATGCTCTTAATGAACTTTATGACGAAAAAGGCGTGGCAAGAGTATTTTGGAAATTACAAACAGTTGAAGAGTTTACAAACAGTATTACAAATAATAAAAAATGGAAAAATTTAAGTTTTGCACTTAAATTCACACTTACAGCCTGTGCGGTCATGGCTTTGGTGATTTCTGCAAATACGGTTACTGAAAAGGTAACAGGCTACAATGTGATTGAACAGGTAGCGTCAGTAGTACAAGAATTTTTCACAGGTGAAAATGAGATTAAAAACTCAACCACAACTACAACAGAAACTACCACAGAAGAAAATACAACTGAAACAACTACTAAAATTTTTGAAGAAAGTACAACGGTAAAACCACAAATCCAAGAGGGTACAACCAAACCGCAGTTACAGATTACACCACAAAACCCAAATCTTTCACAAGTTTTAATTCCAACAACTCCACCAACTGAAACTACTACAGAATCTACAACAGCTGAAGCCTTTACAAGAGTAGATGAAGATGTAACCGCCGCACCGATAGTAGTGAAACTTACAGGTGAGTTTGCAGAAAACTTCAAAAAAGATTACCTTGTTGGTGAAACAGCAGATTTCAGTGGTCTTACAATCACCGCAAAATACGATAATGGGGATACAAAAATCGTATTAATAAATGAATGTAATATATACGGATTTTCAACTGAAAGTCCCGCAAACCGAATAGTAACAGTAGAGTATGAGGGCTGTTCATTCAGCTATTTAATCAGAGTAAAGGAGGCTAACTGATATGAAGAAATTTGCAAAATATTTAAGTTTACTCATAATAATTATTTCATTGTTTACAGTATTTGCAACACAGAGTTTTGCTGCTGATGGAGAAACACAAAGCGTTGTGATTGACGGTGTAGGAACATTCTCTTATATCGTTGAAGATAACGAGATTACATTGACAAAATTTGCAACTAATAAAACAGGGATTACCTTGAATATTCCATCTGAATATGATGGGATGAAAATCACAAAAATTGGGGATAAAGCCTTTAAAGATGTAAATGGTAATGCACTTACAAAAATTGTTGTTCCTGATACGGTTACATATGTTGGTAATTATGCATTCTATAACAGGACTACAACAGAGATTGTTATTCCTAACACTTTGAAATATATAGGCAATTATGCTTTTTCCCATTGCTATAAAATGACAGCAAATGATTTGTATATTCCTGAGGGTGCAGAGTATATCGGTCATTGTGCTTTTGAAGATGCAAGCCTTAACAGTGTCACAATCGCAGACCAGGAAAACTTCAAAATGGGTTCAAGCGTTTTTGATAGTTGCAGTATGATGAATGGCATCAAGATGGGAAACTTTAAGGATTGTGATTTAGGAAGTGCTTTTGGTAGTGCATATCGTGCTAATCTCACTTTTGGCGATATGGAAAATGTCAGAATCGGAAATGGTTTCTTTTTTGCTTCCAATCTTAGAAATGTAACCTTTGGGGATATGAAAAATGTTACATTTGGCGAAAAGACTTTTGGCGGTTGCTACAACCTTAAAACAGTAACCTTTGGGGATATGGAAGGTGTTACTTTTGGTGACGAAACCTTTACATCAAGAACAAGTCTTGAGTCAGTAACCTTTGGCAATATGAAAGACTGTTCAATGGGTGAGCTGACATTTGAGTATTGCGAAAAGCTTACAAATCTTGAATTTGGCACTTGTGAAAATGTTTATTTTGGTGAAAAAGCGTTCTATAAATCAGGTCTTGTAAATGTGACAATTCCTGTCGGTGTTGATTTTGGTTGGTATGCATTCAGCGAATGTCCTAACCTTGAAACAGCAGTAGTAGGTAACGAAAATTCACCACGAAGTCTGTTCTATAAATGTCCCGTACTTAAGGAAGTAACATTCACAGGTTGTGATATGGTTGGTTATTATGCGTTAGCAGAGTGTCCTCTGCTTGAAAAGGTTAATTTAGATGTTGCAACAGAGATTGATAGTTATGCATTCCAAAATTGTACATCACTTAAAGAAGTGAACTTTAATAATAATCTTACAATCGGAGGTGCATCTTTCAAAGGTTGTACATCTCTTGAATATTTTGATTTTTCAAAGGTTAACAGAATGTCTTCTCAGGTATTTATGAATTGTACATCACTTAACAATGTTGACCTTTCAAATATCAAGGCAATTCCACAGGACTGCTTTGCAAATTGCACATCACTTGATAGCATTGATTTATCAAACATTACACATATTAACGCTCGTGCCTTTGCAGGTTGTACAGTACTTAAGGAAATTCGCATCAATCACGATATGTGTATAAGAGATGAAGCGTTCAGCGGTTGTACCGGACTTGAAAGAATTATTATTGAGGATAATGTAACAACGCTCAAACACGAGTCAAATCAAGGTCAGAATATCTGCGGTGATATTTTTGCGGGCTGTTCAAATATTAAATATATTTATATAGGTGCAGGTCTTTTACCTACAACTACAAACGATTATTACACTTATCTTAACTCTGATTTCTTCAGTTTTTACCACCTTACAGGACTTGAAGAGATTGAGGTTTCACCTGACAATCCATATTATTTTACAGATAATAATGTGCTTTATCTTGATGAGGGTGATTTGGTTATTCTCCTATGCTACCCACAGTCAAAGAAAGGTGAATACTACTCAACAAAAAATGCACTTGAAGGATTTACAAAGGATTTCACAGTAGGTCCTCACGCATTCTTCGGTACAAAATATCTTAAAGAGGTTAATTTTACAAAACCGATTATATATCCCGAATTTATGGATGACGAAGAAAACACCAAGTATTATGATGTAATGTTTTACAGCTTCGGTAGTTCATCAGTGGAAAAGGTTACATTTCCCGAAAACGGCTTAAAAACAGTCGCACACTCAATGTTCTATGAAAGTCAGATTAGAGAAATCGACCTGACAGGTGTGGAAACAATAAAAATTGACGCTTTCCACAGTTGCGAAAATCTTGAAAGTGCAAACCTCTTATCTTGTAAAAAAATTGAAGCCTCCGCTTTCTACGGCTCGGGAATCAAGTCCCTGAATGCACCTTTATGGGTTCCTGTACATAATGGAATTTATAATGATTTTGATTTTCCTGAATATGCCTTCAAGAATTGTGTTTCACTTGAAACAGTCAGCCTTTCTTCAGTAACCTTTATTCCTGACTATGCCTTTATGGGTTGCGTAAGTCTTAAAACAGTATATGCCCCTAAATGTACAACAGTAAGACAATATGCTTTTAGCGGTTGTACTTCACTTGAAACTATTGATATGCCTGTAAAGTATGCTTACAAATATTCTTTTTCAGGCTGTAACAATCTTGTAAATATAAATACTAATAATCTTAGGATTATCTATGAGGGAGCTTTTTCTGGTTGTTCATCTTTGACAAACATTAAGTTGTATAATGTTTATGATATTGAAAAGAATGCATTTAGTAATTGCACAGAACTCGCTCTTGTTCAATTCAGCAATAATAACTGTACTTTCGAGACAAAGGCATTTTCAAATTGTTCCAAACTCTCTTTTTATTGCGAAGAAGGGTCTTCTGCATATAATTATGCAGTCGCAAATGATATTCCAATAATCGCAATCCGTGTTAATTTTCAGAATGAAAAATATGAATATACGGGTAGTGAAATTGAACCAAGTATTATTGTAAGTCTTGGCGAGATGGCACTTACTTATAACCAAGATTACATTTTGATTTTTGAAAACAATGTAAAGGTTGGTACGGGTAGTGTAACAGTCAGATTTATCAATGCTTTTGAAGGTTTACCTGATGCGATTAGATTCTTCACAATAGCAAAAGCTGATATTGCTGTTTCACAAGTTGAATATGTAGTTGACAACGAATATTCAGGCGAAGAGGTTAGACCTAAAGTTGTTGTAAAGAATGGCGATACAGTGCTTACTGAAGGCGTTGACTACACAATCACATACAATAACGGTACAAATGCAGGCTCAATGTTCTTTACAATTAAGGGCAAGGGCAATTACACAGGCTCAGTTGATTGCTATTACAACATTATCCGTCGTGATATTACCGAGGCTACCGTTTCAAAGAATAACGATATGATTTATACAGGCAAAGAACTTACACCAAAGCCTGTAATCACTTGGAATGGATTTACCCTGGTTGAAGATGTTGATTACGAAATCCGTTACTTTGAAAATGTAAATGCCGGTTACGGAACAATGGTAATCTATGGTATGGGTAACTTCTGTGGCACACAGCGTGTGCAGTTCAGAATTTTCGGTAAAGGTCTTGAAAATGCAACTGTTTCCGAGATTTCTGACCAGACCTATACAGGTAATGAGATTACACCTAATGTAAGCGTTGTTTTTGATGGTGTTACTCTTGTAAAAGATACTGATTACACCGTGAAATACGAGAATAACATTGAAAAAGGTGTTGCAACTGTAGTAATCAGCGGTATTGGTAACTACAGCGGTGTTGTAAAACAGACTTTCAATATCAACAAAAACAGCGTTTATTCGTTTGCCGTATTCTCTGAAACCGAAATGACCGAAACTTATGACGGTACTGAACTTAAACCTGAAATGGAAGTTTATTTCGGTACACAGTTACTTACTGAGGGTGTTGACTACACAATTTCACTTGAAAACAATGTAAATGCGGGTACAGCCACCGTTACAATAATCGGTATGGGTCTTTATGAGGGCGAAAGAAGTTACAACTTCACAATTCTTCCTTGCGAAATTACAGAACAAGACATTTCTGTAAGCGGTAATATGGAATACAACGGTGTGGCAGTTGAACCTGAAATCAGCGTAGTGAAAAACGGTGCAACACTTGTTGAGGGTGAAGATTATATTGTAACTTATTCAAACAACAACGGTGTAGGTGTTGCTTTCGTCACTGTCGAGGGTATCGGCAACTACTGCGATACAGTAAATCTTCAATATGAGATTTATTCATCACAGCCAGATGATGAAGATGAAAACGAAAATCAACCACCTGAAAATGTGCCTTCTCCAACCCCGGACGAAGATGCAAACAATACAGATAACAAAGATAACGCAAATAATGCACAAAACAATACAAATCAAAATGTTACTGATAACAAAGAGGATACAGAAGATAATGAAAACACAGATAAAAACAATAACCCTGTAATCCCAAATACTGACAGTAATGAAAAATATAATATTTATATTGTTTGTGTAATGCTTTCAATGACTTGTATGCTTGCATTTGTCGTAATCGATACAAAAAAGAAAAGAAGAAATAATTAAAAAAGAAAGACGAGAACGATTAAGTTCTCGTCTTTTTATGTATTACTTGAGTTTGTCAAACTAATAAATCCTTTACTACTTCACCTGCAATAATCAATCCCGCTGTGCTTGGCACAAAGCTGATACTTGCAGGGGTGCGTTCACCGTCATTTTTAGGAATTTCTGTGGAATAAAGCACCTTTAATTTCTTAACTCCCCGTGTTTTCAACTCTTTTCGCATAACTCTGCAAAGAGGACAAGTGTCAGTTTTGTAAATATCTGTAATCTTAAATGCGGTAGGGTCAAACTTGTTGCCTGTGCCCATTGATGCAATCATTGGAATTTCTAACTCTTGTGATTTAATTGCAAGGTCAATTTTTGCCGTTACATTGTCGATGGCATCAATAATATAATCATATTGTGAAAGGTTAAACTCATCTGCATTTTCAGGTAAATACATTTTAACCATTGGTGTAACTTGACACTCAGGATTTATATCAAGAATACGTTCTTTTGCCACATCTGCCTTGTTTCTGCCGATTGTGGAGTGAAGTGCATACAACTGACGGTTAATATTTGTAATGTCAACGGTATCTTTATCAACAACGGTCATTTTACCAACACCACAACGAGCCAAAGCCTCAGCCACATAAGAGCCAACGCCACCAAGTCCGAAAATTATAATGTTTTTATTTTTGATTTTTTCAAGATTATCTTTGCCTAATAATCTTTCAGTGCGAGAAAATTCCATAAAATCACCTTTAATTATTTTATCATATTGAAAATTTTTCTGCAATAGTGTATAATCTTTCGTTAGAAATAAAATCTTAATATAAGGATGAAACAAAATGAAACTTGGTATCGTAGGTTTACCTAATGTTGGTAAAAGTACACTTTTTAATGCTATCACAAATGCAGGTGCACAGTCTGCAAACTACGCTTTCTGCACAATCGAGCCAAACGTTGGCGTTGTTGCAGTGCCTGATTACAGAATTGACAAACTTGCAGAAATGTATAACCCTGCAAAAATTACTCCTGCAACAATCGAATTTGTTGATATCGCAGGTCTTGTAAAAGGCGCATCAAAGGGCGAGGGTCTTGGTAATAAGTTTTTATCTCACATTCGTGAAGTTGATGCCATAATTCACGTTGTTCGTTGTTTTGATAATGACGATATTATTCACGTTGAGGGAAGTATTGACCCACAGCGTGACATTGAAACAATTAACCTTGAACTTATTCTCTCTGACGTTGAAATTCTTGACAGAAGAATCACAAAGGTTGAAAAGGACTTGAAAGGCGACAAATCACTCCAAAAAGAGCTTGATTTTCTTAAAAGACTTCGTGGCGAATTAGAAAACGGTGTTAATGCTCGTGCAGTTGAAGCTGACGATGAAGAAAAGGAATTTCTTTCTGATGTTGCACTTCTTTCATCAAAGCCAGTTATTTATGCTTGTAATATGAGTGAAGAAGACTTCGCGAACGATATTAAAGACAATGCTCGTTACAATGCAGTTTGCAAACTTGCAGAGGCAGAGGGTGCAGAAACACTTCCTATCTGTGCAGAACTCGAAGCACAGATTGCGGAACTTGACAAAGAAGAAAAAGAAATGTTTCTTGCAGATTTAGGTATTGAGCAAGGCGGTCTTGATTTACTTATCGAGAGAAGCTATGACCTTCTCGGTCTTATGAGTTACCTTACTGCAGGTCAGCCTGAAGTAAGAGCATGGACAATCAAAAAAGGAACAAAAGCACCAGAAGCTGCAGGAA
>CALBKQ010000176.1 GCA_937895645.1 uncultured Clostridia bacterium | reverse complement strand
AATTCCCTGCAAATGATACATCATCCGATATGGAAACAACTCACTTTGACTTCCATTTCTTGCACGATACAATTCTTAAACTTGATATTCTCGGCCATGATGTGCCTACTCTTTATAAGCACCTTGAAGATATGACGGGAATCAATGTTATGGATGTTGATGTTTGTGACCCTAAAATTGTAAGCCTTTGCACAAGCCCTGAAGCATTAGGTCTTACTCCTGATGATATCGGTGTGCAGACAGGTACACTTTCAATTCCTGAAATGGGTACAGATTTTGTTCGAGGAATGCTTACAGAAGCACAACCTAAAAAATTCTCTGACCTTTTACAGATTTCAGGTCTTTCACACGGTACTGACGTTTGGCTTGGTAATGCACAGGAACTTATTAAAAATGGTACTTGCACAATTTCAGAAGTTATTGGTACCCGTGACGATATTATGACTTATCTAATCCATAAGGGCCTTGATTCAAGTCTTGCTTTCAAGATTATGGAACTTACCCGTAAAGGTATTGTTGCAAAAACAGGTTTCCCTGAAGGTGCAGAAGACGCAATGAAAGCCTGTGGCGTTCCTGATTGGTATATGGATTCTTGTCGCAAAATTAAGTATATGTTCCCTAAAGCTCACGCAGCTGCTTATGTTATTGCGGCACTTCGCCTTGGCTGGTATAAGATTTACAGACCAACTGAATACTACACTGCATTCTTAACTGTTCGTGGCGGAGACCTTGACGCTATAACCGTAGCACAAGGCAGAGATGCAGTTAAACGCAAAATGGTTGAACTTCACGGACCACTTAATGCAGAGCCAAAAGATAAAAAGCCAATGACAACAAAAGAACAGGACCAGTTTACAGCACTTCAGGTTGTAAACGAGATGATGGCTCGTGGCGTTGAACTTTTGCCTGTTGACATTTACAAGTCAAAGGCAACAGAATATTACATAGAAGACGGAAAAATCAGAATGCCATTCTCAGCCCTTTCAGGTGTTGGCGAAAACGCTGCAAAATCTATTGTGGCAGGGCGTGATGAGTGTGGTGCGGATTTCGTTTCAGTTGATGATTTTCAGGCTAAAACTGGTGCGTCAAGTGCCGTTGTGACTGCGCTTAAAGAAATTGGTGCATTAAATGACCTTCCTGAAACTGCACAGATTTCGTTCTTTGGTTTTTAGTCAGTTTAACAAATATAGTGTGCAGAGTTGCTATTTGTTTTGCGATTCTGCACATTGACATACTTGCTTTATCGTGTTATCATATTAGCACACTAAAGTGAAAAACAAAAAGAAAAGGTAATTTTTATGAAAAATTATTCAAAAATCACACCTGAAGGAACAAAAGACTATTTAGCGCTTGAAAGTCGTGCAATCCGTTGTGCTGAAAAAAGACTTTCATCTGTTTTCAAGTCAAAAGGTTACGAAAAGGTAATGACACCTACAATAGAATTTTTTGATGTTTTCAATCGTGAAAGTTCAGGTTATAATCCTGAAGATTTATATAGTTTGACTGATTCTTACGGTAGACTCCTCGTGCTAAGACCTGACTCAACTCTTCCTATTGCAAGACTTGTTTCAACACGTTTTCAGAATGCTGGTTTACCGCTTCGCCTTTATTATAATCAGAATGTGTTTTTAAGACAGAAAAATTTGACAGGCAGAAGTGACGAGGCAGTACAAAGCGGTATTGAACTTATGGGTGCTTACGGTCTTCGTGCAGATTTAGAAGTTATTACTACTGCTGTGGAGGCTATTGAAAATTGCACATCTGCTGATTTCAAACTTGAAATTGGTCACGCAGGATTTTTCAAAGAACTTTGCAAAAAACTCAATGTAAGTGACGAAACAGTAAGTGAAATTTATGAATGTGTTGAAAGCAGAAATTTTGTTTCACTTAATAATATTCTTGATAAAATAGGCAAATCAGATATAACTGACTGCATTCGCAATCTTCCAAGATTTTTTGGTGGTCTTGAAATTATTGAAAAAGCAAAACAGATTGATTTAGGTGACGAAGGACAAAAAAGTCTTGATTACTTAAAAGAGTTATACATACTTTTATGCAAAACAGGTCTTTCAGATAAAATCGTTATTGATTTAAGCCTTGTAAACCGTACAAATTACTATACAGGAATTATTTTCAAAGGATATTTGCAAGGTAGTGGCGTTTCAGTAGTTTCAGGTGGTCGTTATGATAGCCTTGGCGCTGAATTCGGTCGTGATATGCCGTCAACAGGTTTTGGTATTGAAACAGGTGCTTTGGCTACTGTAATGTTGTCAAGAAATGAACTTGATAATGAAAAATTACCTGAAATTATTGTTTTTGGTGAAAAAGATTATATAACAGATGCTTTAGCATATTCAAAAGAACTTCGTGAAAAGGGCATCTATTGTGAAAATAGTACTTTTGAAACAATAGAAGAAACAAAAGAGTATGCAAAATCAAAAAATATTTCAAAGATATGTGTTGTTAGTGCTGACGGTGTAAGGGAGGAAACAGTATGAGAAAATTACGAATAGCCCTTACAAAAGGTCGTCTTGAAAAGAAAAGCGTTGAACTTTTCGAAAAAATGGGTATTAACTGCGACGAACTTATAAATAAAGGCAGACGCTTAATCCTTAATGCAGGTGATTACGAAGTAGTTTTAGCAAAAGCGGCAGACGTAATCACTTATGTTGAACACGGTGTTTGCGATATTGGTATTGTCGGTAAAGATACAATCGTAGAAAACGGAAAAAGTTTCTATGAAATGACTGACTTGAATTTAGGTAAATGCGATTTTGCACTTGCCACTCAAAAAGGTGTTGATTTCTATGACGGATTCAACACAAAACGAATTGCAACAAAATACCCGAACATTACAAAAGCATATTTTGAAGGCAAGGGAATGGATATAAAGATTATTAAAATTGAAGGCTCTGTTGAGCTTGCTCCGCTTCTTAACCTTGCTGACGGTATTGTTGATATTGTTGAAACAGGAACAACACTTAAAGAAAATGGTCTTGAAGTAAAAGAAAAGATTATGCCGGTTTCTGCCCGTGTAATTGTTAATATGGCAAGTATGAAACTTCGCCGTGAAGAAATTGACGAATTCCTTGAAAAAATAGAAAAAGTAATCCCAAAGGGTGAATAATATGATAAATACAGTTTTTGCAGACGGTAGGGCAGATGAAGCCCTTATCGCACAACTTAAAGAGCGTAGTGGTGAGGTTGACAAAAAAGTTACTCTTGCTGTTACAAATATTCTTGAAAACGTTAAAACAAATGGCGATAAGGCAGTTTTGGAATACACAATTAAATTTGACGGCAAAGCACCTGAAAAAGCAGAGATTTCAAAGGAAGAAATCGATAAAGCAATAGAAAAGTGTGACCCGTTTTTCGTAAAATCACTTGAAGATGCTGCAGAAAACATCCGTGATTTTCATGCTCGTCAGAAACAGCAGAGTTGGCTCACCACCAAAGAAAACGGTGTTATTATGGGACAGCGTGTGCGAGGACTCCACAGAGTTGGTATTTATGTACCTGGTGGCACAGCAGCATATCCATCAAGTGTTCTTATGAATGCTATTCCTGCAAAAATTGCGGGTGTTAAGGAAATTATAATGGTAACTCCACCTTCAAAGGACGGAACACCTAACCCTGACATTCTTGCTGCTGCAAAAATTGCAGGTGTTGACAGAGTTTTCTTAATGGGCGGCGCACAGGCGGTTGCAGCTTTGGCTTATGGTACTGAAACTGTTCCAAAGGTTGATAAAATTGTAGGTCCTGGTAACATTTTCGTTGCTACTGCAAAGAAACTTCTTTACGGTACAGTTGATATTGATATGGTTGCAGGTCCAAGTGAAATTTTAATTGTTGCTGATGAAACTGCAAATCCTAAATTCCTTGCGGCTGACCTTATGAGTCAGGCTGAACACGACGTTCTCGCTTCTGCAATTCTTATTACAACAAGCGAAAAAATCGCAGAAGAAACAAAAAAAGAACTTGCTCGTCAATGTGCAACACTTTCAAGAAAAGAAATTATCGAAAAATCACTTAAAGATTATAGTGCAATTATTATTTGCGACAATATGGACAAGGCTGTTGATTTTGCAAATCGTCTTGCACCTGAACACCTTGAAATGTGTGTGGAAAATCCGCTTGAATATATTGGCAGAATGGATAATGCCGGTAGCGTATTCCTTGGAAACTACTCACCTGAGCCATTGGGTGACTATTTTGCAGGTCCTAACCACGTTCTTCCTACAAGTGGCACTGCAAGATTTTTCTCACCTTTGTCGGTTGACAGTTTTGTTAAAAAATCAAGTTTTATTTACTATACAGAAGATGCACTTCGTGAGTGCAAAGATAAAGTGGTTTCTCTTGCAGAAACAGAGGGCTTAACCGCTCACGCAAATTCAATCAAAGTCAGATTTGAGGACTAATTATGTTTCAATTAAATGAAAAAGTAAAAAATTTAACACCGTACGAGCCTATAAGCGGTACTTATGAAATCCGTCTTGATGCTAACGAGTCATTTTTAACTATTCCCGAAAATATTGAAAATGAGATGGTTGAAGCACTTAAAGATTGTGCATTAAACCGCTATCCTGACCCAATGGCAACTAAACTTGTTGAGGGATTTTCTAAGTATTTCGGCGTTAACCCTGAATGCGTAACTGCAGGTAATGGCTCTGACGAAATCATTTCAGTTATAATGAATGCATTTTTGCAGAAAGGTGACAAGATTTTAACGCTTGAGCCTGACTTTTCAATGTATCGTTTTTATGCTGAAATTGCAGAATGCCAGAGTGTTAAATACCAGAAAGATGAAAATTTAGATGTTAATATTGATGATGTAATTAAACTTGCAAACGCAGAAAAAGTGCGAATTGTGATTTTTTCAAATCCTTGTAACCCAACATCAAGAATTGTCACAAAAGATGACGTAAGAAAACTCATAAATAATACAGATGCACTTGTAGTCCTTGACGAAGCATATATGGATTTTGCAGAAGACGAAAGTCTTTTGAACGAGTTCGAAAAATATGATAATCTTATTATCTTAAAAACTTGCTCAAAAGCATTAGGTAGTGCGGCGTTAAGATTAGGCTTTGCAGTTGCAAACAAAACGCTTACAAATGTAATTCGTGCAGTAAAATCACCATATAATGTAAACTCTGTATCTCAGGCTTTCGGTGAAGTGCTTTTCTCACATCCTGATTACATTGATAATTGCATTAAGACGGTTGTAAATTCAAGAAAAGAGTTGTACTCAGCAATCCTTGAAATTAAAAGTGATAAAATTGAAAAGATTTACGAAACACATACAAACTTTGTGTTTATGAAAGTAAAAAATGCAAAGCAAGTGTTCGAAAAAATGAAAGAAAACAGCATAATTATTCGTAATATGGGTGATTACTTACGAATTACCGCGGGTACAGAATGCGAAAATGAAAAAATGCTTGATACATTCAAAAAAGTGTTGGAGGAAGTATAATGAGAACTGCAACAATTAACAGAAAAACAAAAGAAACTGATATTAGTTTAACTCTCTGCATTGAGGGTGGCGAAATTAAAGTTGATACAGGCGTTGGCTTTTTTGACCACATGCTTACTGCATTTGCGGCTCATGCTGGTTTTGGTTTGAATGTTACTTGTAAAGGTGACACAGAAGTTGATTGCCACCATACAGTTGAAGATATCGGCATAGTTCTCGGTCAGGCACTATATGAGTGTTTAGGAGATAAGTCAAATCTTGTCCGTTATGGCAGCTTCTTTGTGCCAATGGACGAAGCGCTTGGATTTTGTGCAGTTGATATCTGCAACCGTGCATATACAGTTTTTGAGGCAGATTTTCCACAAGAAAAATGCGGTGATTTTGACGCTTGTATGTGTGTTGAATTTTTTCGCGCAGTTGCTGACAATGCAAAGATTACATTACATCTTCGTGCACCTTACGGAGATAACTCTCATCATATTGCTGAGGCAATTTTCAAGGCATTTGGTCACGCAATGAGTATTGCAACCGAAAAAACAGACAAAACACTCTCTACAAAGGGGACTCTTTAATAAATGATTATTTTTCCTGCAATAGATATTAAAGATAAAGAATGTGTGCGACTTTATAAAGGGGATTTTTCCACAGCTGGTAAGGTTGCAGATAGTTATATGGAAACTGCTCTCAATTTCAAAAAAGCGGGTGCAGAGTGGATTCATATGGTTGACCTTAACGGTGCACTTGATGGCGTTCGTATAAATAGCGAAATCTTTCTTGATGTTGCTAAAAACAGCGGACTTAAAGTTGAAGTGGGTGGGGGAATCCGCACAATGAAAGATGTGGATTTTTACATTCAGAATGGCATCCAGCGAGTTATTATCGGCTCTGCAGCTTTGAAAAATCCGCAACTTGTAAAAGAGGCTTGTAAGGAATTCGGTGACAGAATTGCAGTTGGAATTGATGCTAAAAACGAAATGGTTGCAACTGAGGGGTGGACAGAAAAAAGCGATACTCACTATATAGACCTTGCGAAGAGAATGGAAGATTTTGGTGCAAAGTATATTATCTTTACAGATATTGACTGTGACGGTATGCTTTCAGGTCCTAATCTCCCACAACTCATAAAACTTAATGACGCAGTTACTTGCAATATCACCGCAAGTGGTGGCATTAAGGATATAAGCAACATTGTTGACCTTAAAAATGCCAATATGTATGGTGCTATTTGTGGTCGTTCAATTTACAGTGGCACATTAAATCTTGCAGATGCAATCAAGGAGGCAAAGTAATGAACCTTGACAAATATTTTGTAAAGGCAGAGTTAATACCTGCAATTATTCAGGAAGAAAGCACAGGCGAAGTACTTATGCTTGCTTATATGAATAAAGAATCAATGGCAAAAACACTTGAGACTGGCTATACTTGGTTCTGGAGCCGTTCAAGACAAGAACTATGGAATAAAGGTGCAACATCAGGCCATTTGCAGAAAGTAATTTCAATTCACGGTGACTGTGATGATGACACACTTTTAATTAAAGTTGAGCAGACAGGTCCTGCTTGTCATACAGGCAGTAAATCCTGCTTTTTTAAGGAGATTAAATGATATGAATGACACATTAGTAAATCTTTATGAAACAATACTTGAAAGAAAAGCAAATAAACAGGAAGGCTCATATACCTGTTATCTTTTTGAAAAGGGACTTGATAAAATCCTTAAAAAAGTTGGAGAAGAGTGTTCTGAAACAATTATTGCCGCAAAAAACGGCAACAAGGAAGAAACTGTTGGTGAAATCAGTGATTTGATTTTCCACTTGTTTGTTATGATGGCAAATGAGGGCATAGCGGTAGAAGACGTTATGGCAGAACTTGATAAGCGTAGTAATAAAACAGGTAACTTAAAGACTTTTCACAATGTTGATAAGAATACCTGATAAGGAGAGATAAATATGGAAATTTTGTGGACAATTCTTGGGCTTTTAGGTCTTTTCATTGTGGTAACACTTATTCGTGCTGTGTTCTTCAAAGAAAAGAAAAAAGAAGACGGTGGATGGATCAATGCAGGATTCATGGTGCTGGAACCGGGTATTTTTGATGTGATAGGAGATGACCCTTCCACCATCTTGGAAAGAGAACCGTTTGAGACTCTGGCTTCACAGGGAGAATTGGTAGCTTATAAATACACAGGATTCTGGCACTGTATGGATACGCAAAGAGACAAGACTTTCTTGGAAAACAGCTGGAATAGTGGTGATGCACCATGGAAGGTGTGGTAAAAGATGCGTAAGATACAGAAGCAAGAGTTAATAGAACTGATTGATACCTTAAAAGAGGCAAGCGAGCAGCTAAAGAGGTGTGACGGTCAGCAGCGAGAGGCCTTTTGCGGAGAAATACAAGAGTTTGTAGAAGGAATCTATGAGTATGCTTTAGGTGTATTGTGCCAAGAGGCATAATTGGTAACACTTCTTGAAAAAATATATGAGACATTGTTTCAGGTTGCAAAGGGAGAGGCTACGCCGGCTCAACTTAGCAAAGAGGTGCAGCAGGTGGAGATAGAGGCTCATAGCTTGAAAGTGGACCAGATAGAAGTGGCTTTTTTCTGCTATAAAGCCAGCATGGCGGATTCACTGGAAAGTGTGTATTTGGCAGCTAAGGAAGATGAGAATTGTGATGCTTACTGTGTTCCTATTCCATATTATGATAAAAATCGATACGGAAGTTTTGGGAAAATGCATTATGAGGGAAATGAA
>CALBKQ010000175.1 GCA_937895645.1 uncultured Clostridia bacterium | reverse complement strand
AAAGCTCTTATTGAAGAAATGAAACCACTTGTAGCTGATGCTGACTGTGATGTTGTACTTTGTGTACCATTCATTGATATCCCTGTAGCAGTTGAAGCAGCAAAAGGCTCAAACATTAAAATCGGTGCAGAAAATGTTCACTTCAAAGCATCAGGTGCTTACACAGGCGAAATTTCAGCAGATATGCTCAAAGAAGCAGGCGTTGAATATGTTGTAATCGGTCATAGCGAAAGAAGACAGTATTTCGGTGAAACAGACCAGACTGTAAACCTTCGTTCACTTGCAGCTCTTAACGCGGGTCTCAAAGCAATTATCTGTGTTGGTGAAACACTTGAGCAGAGAGAACTCGGCTACACAGAAACTCTTCTTAAGTTCCAGACAAAAATGGCACTTACAAATGTTACAAAAGAACAGCTTAAAGACGTGATTATCGCTTACGAACCAGTTTGGGCTATCGGTACAGGTGTTACTGCTACTGCTGACCAGGCAGACGAAGGAAATGGTTATGTCCGTGAAGCTATTGCAGAAGCATACGGTGCTGATGTTGCTGAAACAGTTACAGTTCAGTATGGTGGTTCAATGAATGCTGCAAATGCTGATGAACTTGTTGCTAAAGTAAATGTTGATGGCGGCCTTATCGGTGGCGCATCTCTTAAAGCAGTTGATTTCTCAAAAATCGTTACTGCTGCATCTAAATAATTAAAGGTGACTTAAATGAAAAAACCTGTAGTTTTATGTATTATGGATGGTTTTGGTTATAACCCAAGTGATTATGGTAATGCTATCACTGCGGCAAACACACCAAGACTCGACGAAATTTTTAAGAACAATCCAATGACTTATATCGGTGCATCAGGTATGGATGTTGGCCTTCCTGATGGTCAGATGGGTAACTCTGAAGTTGGCCATACAAACATCGGTGCAGGTCGTGTTGTTTATCAAGAACTTACCCGAATCACAAAGTCAATTATGGATGGCGATTTCTTTGAAAACGATGTGTTTATGGGTGCCATTGAGAATTGCAAGAAAAACGATTCTGCACTTCATTTGATTGGTCTTCTTTCAGATGGTGGTGTTCATAGCCATAACACACATTTATACGCTCTTATTGAACTTGCAAAGAAAAATGGTCTTGATAAAGTATTCGTTCACGCTTTACTTGATGGTCGTGACGTTCCACCAAGTTCAGGTGTTGACTTTATTAAAGAACTCGAAGAAAAACTCGCAGAAATCGGCGTAGGAAAAATTGCTACTGTTATGGGTAGATTTTATGCTATGGACCGTGACAATATGTGGGATAGAGTTGGTATGGCTTATAATGCAATGGTTAACCGTGAGGGTATTGCAACTGCTTCTGCACTTGAAGCAGTTAAAAAGTCATATGAAACTATTGACGAAGACGGTAAATATCTTACTGATGAATTTGTAATGCCAACAGTTGTTAGTGGTGCAGATGCAATCTCTGCTAATGATTCAGTAATCTTCTTCAACTTCCGTCCTGACAGAGCAAGAGAAATCACAAGAACTTTTGTTGACCCTGATTTTACAGGATTTGAAAGAAAGTCATTCTTCCCACTTTACTATGTATGCATGACTCAGTATGATGCTGAAATGCCAAATGTAAATGTTGCATATAAGCCTGAAGCTCTTACAAATACAATGGGTGAGTATCTTTCTAAACTTGGTAAAACTCAACTTCGTATTGCTGAAACACAGAAGTATGCTCATGTAACATTCTTCTATAATGGTGGCGAAGAAAAAGTTTACCCAGGTGAAGACAGAGTTCTTATTGACTCACCAAAAATTTCAACATTTGACTTAAAACCTGAAATGAGTGCTTACGAAGTTTGTGATGCTGCTTGTGAACAGATTTTAAGTGGTAAATATGATGTTGTAATCCTAAACTACGCTAACTGTGATATGGTTGGTCATACTGGTATTTTTGATGCTGCTGTTAAAGCAGTTGAAGCAGTTGATGAATGTGTTGGTAAGCTTGTTGATGCAGTAGAAAAGATGGATGGTGTAATCCTTATTACAGCTGACCACGGTAATGCAGATAAGATGTATGAAGATGATGGTTCTCCATTTACAGCACATACAACAAACCCAGTTCCTCTTGTAGTTGTTGGTAAAGAATGTACTCTGAAAAAAGATGGCGGTAAACTTTGCGACCTTTCTCCAACAATGCTTGACATTATGGGACTTGACATTCCAAAAGAAATGAATGGTGTTTCCTTAATAGAAAAATAATCTTACGATTATTCCCGCTAAAATAAAACTTGTAAAATCGGCACACAGTGAAGATAAAGCTGTGTGTCGTATTTTTTTTATGCCAACTGCACCGTAATATACTGTAATTGCATAAAATGTTGTTTCTGTTGACCCCATCATAACTGATGCTGTTCTTCCAATATAAGAATCAGGTCCATATTCGCTGATAATTGACTCATAAACACTTAATGAACCACCACCAGAAATTGGTGATAGTATGCACATAGGAAGCGTTTCTGGTGGTATTTTAAGTAAATCTGCAACAGGTGTAAGTAACTTTGTGATTATTTCAATACTTTGTGATGATTTTAGCATCTGAACTGCAAGGAATAGTGCGGTTAAAGAGGGAAGAATGGATAAAAAAACATTAAACCCATTTTTTGCACCATCAATAAAAGTACCAAATACATCAACTTTTTTATATGCACCAAATCCTATTATTAAAAGTACAAATATTGGCAAAATATAATCTGAAAAATTATTCATGCTTAAAAAACCTTTCAAGTATTTTTGTTATTGTAATACCAACTGTTAACGCACAAATTGATGTAAGTATTGATGGCACAGTTATTTCTAATGGATTCACAGACCCGTGGTTTGCACGGATTGATGAAATTGTTGAAGGGATTAATCTTAATGCCGCCGAGTTCATAACAACAAACAAAACCATATTATTACTTGGTGTTGATTTGTCTGTATTCTCTTTTGCAAGTTTTTTCATAGCTTCAATTCCTATGGGTGTAGCTGCATTTGATAAACCCAAAAGATTTGAAGTAATATTAAGACTAATTGGTAAAATTGCATCGCTATTTTTATTTAATCCTTTGAAGATTTTACAAAGAATAGGTGCAGTTAATTTTGCAAATGCTTGTGATAAACCGGATTTTTCAGCAACATTCATTAAACCATTCCATAAACAGAATGTTCCTAAAAGGGAAAAACACAAATCAACTGCGGTATTACCACTTGTAATTATACTTGTCGAAAGCTCTTTTGCTGTACCGTTTAATACTGAAGTTATTACCGAAAAGAATATAATTGCAATCCATATATAATTCATCATAACAGCAACCTCAAAATAATGATTTCTATATGATTTTTATGCAAATATTTTTGTGATAATGTTGATTTTATTTATTGTTTGTTGTATAATAAGACGAACAAATGTGCGAGAGGTATTATATGTTTAAGTTAGTGAGTGATTATAAACCTACAGGTGACCAACCACAAGCTATACAGAAACTTGTTGATGGTGTCAATAAAGGCTATAAAGAACAAACTTTGCTGGGTGTGACAGGCTCCGGTAAGACATTCACTATGGCTAATATTATTGCAAAACTTAACAGGCCTACGCTTGTACTTGCTCATAATAAAACACTTGCAGGTCAACTTTGCGCAGAGTTTAAGGAGTTTTTTCCTGAAAATGCAGTTGAATATTTTGTTTCATATTATGATTATTATCAACCTGAAGCGTATATTGCTACAACAGATACTTATATTGAAAAAGATTCTTCAATCAATGACGAAATTGATAAATTACGCCATTCAGCAACATCGGCATTATCTGAAAGACGCGATGTAATAATTGTTGCAAGTGTTTCTTGTATTTATTCTTTGGGTGACCCAATAGATTACAAGTCTATGGTTATTTCCTTGCGTACTGGTATGGAAAAAAGTCGTGATGACTTAATTTCAAAACTTGTTGAAATTCAATATGAGCGTAACGATATTAACTTTATTCGTAATAAGTTCAGGGTAAGGGGAGATATTGTCGAGATTTTTCCTGTATATTCAAATGATACTGCAATAAGAGTAGAATTTTTTGGTGACGAAATTGACAGAATAAGTGAAATAAACGCATTGACAGGCGCTGTTAAAAATGTTGTATCTCATGTGGCAATTTACCCTGCATCACATTACGTAGTTTCTCCTGAAAAGATGGAAGAAGCGCTTGAAAAAATCAATAATGAGATGGAATTGCAGGTTGCTGAATTTGAAAAACAAGGAAAACTTATAGAAGCACAGCGCATTCGTCAAAGAACTGAATATGATATGGAAATGTTACGTGAAACAGGTTTTTGTAAAGGTATTGAAAATTATTCTGCAATTATGTCAGGCAGAAAATCAGGTGAACCACCATTTACATTACTTGACTATTTCCCTGATGATTACGTGCTTTTTGTTGACGAATCTCACGTAACTTTACCGCAAGTTCGGGGTATGTACGGCGGTGACCGTTCAAGAAAAGAAAGTCTTATTAATTTTGGATTCCGTTTACCATCTGCTTATGATAACAGACCACTTACTTTTGATGAATTTTATAGTAAAACTTATCAAAAAATATTTGTCAGTGCAACTCCAGGACCCTTTGAAGCTGAAAAGAGTGTTCAGGTTGCAGAACAGGTTATCAGACCAACAGGTCTTCTTGACCCTGAAATTTCAGTGCGTGGTACTGAAGGGCAAATTGATGATTTAATATCAGAAATCAATATTAGAATTGAGAAAAAAGAGCGTGTTCTTGTAACAACACTTACAAAGAAAATGGCTGAAAATCTTACTGATTATTTATCTCAACATGGAATTAAAGTCAGATATATGCATTACGATATTGATACTATTGAGCGTATGGAGTTAATTCGTGACTTGCGATTAGGTGAGTTTGATGTTCTTGTGGGTATCAATCTACTTCGCGAAGGTCTTGATATTCCAGAAGTGTCACTTATTGCAATTCTTGATGCAGATAAAGAAGGATTTTTGCGTTCTGAAACTTCACTTGTACAGATTATTGGTCGTGCTGCCCGTAATGCTAACGGACAAGTTATTATGTATGCTGATACTGTAACAAAATCAATGGAACGAGCAGTTGAAGAAACATATCGTAGACGTGATAAACAAATAGCTTATAATAAAGAACATGGTATTGTTCCGCAGACAATTACAAAAGATGTTCGTGAAATACTTGAAATTTCAAGTCGTGATAAAACTGGTAAGAAACGAATGAGCCGTGATGAAAAACAGAAACTCATTGTAAGACTTACAGAAGAAATGAAAGCAGCGGCAAAAATTCTTGAATTTGAACATGCTGCATATTTAAGAGATAAAATCGAAAAACTAAAATTGGAGAAATAAATGACACACGATAAAATTATTATTAAAGGTGCAAAAGAGAATAATCTTAAAAACATAGATGTAGAAATACCACGCGATAAACTTATAGTTTTAACAGGACTGTCAGGTTCAGGTAAATCATCTTTGGCATTTGATACAATTTATGCAGAAGGTCAAAGACGCTATATAGAGTCGTTGTCTTCTTATGCAAGAATGTTCTTAGGGCAGATGGAAAAACCGAACGTGGAATCAATTGAAGGTCTTTCACCTGCAATTTCAATCGACCAGAAAACAACATCAAAAAATCCCCGTTCAACCGTAGGTACTGTTACGGAGATTTATGACTATTTGCGTCTTTTATACGCAAGAATTGGTATTCCTCATTGTCCCGTTTGTGGCAGAGAAATAAAACAACAAACTGTTGACCAGATTGTTGACAGTATTATGAGTATGCCTGAGGGTACAAAATTCCAGATATTATCACCAGTAGTCCGTGGTAAAAAAGGCGAACACGCAAAGGAACTTGCAAATGCGTTAAAAGCAGGTTTTGTAAGGGCAAGAATTGACGGTGAAGTTACAGAGCTAGTTGAAGATATGAAACTTCCCAAAACATATAAGCATACTATTGAAATTATAGTTGACCGACTTGTTGTAAAAGATAGTATAAGAACCCGTCTTGCAGATTCCATAGAAACCACAACGAGCCATTCAGGCGGTAATGTAATAATTGATGTTATTGGTGATAAAGAATATCTTTATTCACTTAATTATGCATGTCCTGAACACGGAATAAGTATGGATGAACTCTCACCAAGAATGTTTTCTTTTAATAATCCTTATGGTGCTTGTCAGACTTGTACGGGTTTAGGCACTTTTATGAAGGTTAATCCTGACCTGGTAATCCCGAATAAAAACTTGTCTATTGCTGATGGTGGTATCTGCGCAAGCGGTTGGAGTAAAGCAGAAAAAGGCTCAATAGCAGGAATGTACTACACAGCTCTTGGTAAACAATTCGGGTTCACACTTAAGACACCTATTAAAGATATTTCAGAAGACGGCGTAAATGCCATTCTTTATGGTACAGATTCAAAATTAAAAATGACAAGACCTACACTTTATGGTGCAGGGTCATATGTGTCAGAATTTGAAGGTGTTATCAACAATCTTGAGCGCCGATATAAAGAGACTACAAGTGATTGGGCAAGATGGGAAATTGAACAAGTTATGACCGCTTGTAAATGTCCTGATTGTAACGGAACCCGTCTTAAACCGGAAATACTTTCTGTTACTGTTGGTGGTAGTATAGGTGGTCTTATTGGTTTATTTATCGCTACACCATTGTGTTCAGTTGTTTATGCTTTATTTTCACAATTAGTGAA
>CALBKQ010000174.1 GCA_937895645.1 uncultured Clostridia bacterium | reverse complement strand
GAATAAAACATAAAGGGCTATCGTTTGATAGCCCTTTAATTTTGCGTATATATTCAATTTATAGTTATTTCTGATAATTTCCACACCGATTGAATAAAAAGCTTATTTAGGGTTATTTTCGTTGAAATGCGCGCAAAAAAACACCTTAACTACAAAAGATAAGGTGTTCTAAATATTTTAATAAGATTATGCCTTTTTCTTTGTAACTGCTTTAATTACAAAGAGAGTACCAAGCATAAGAGCAATACCAATTGGAAGAGCAATTACTGACTGCACAAAACCTGCAATTACATAAGTTACAAATGATACACCTGCAACTGTAAGTGCATATGGTAACTGAGTTGATACATGGTTAATGTGGTTGCTCTGGCTACCTGCACTTGCCATAATTGTTGTATCAGAAATTGGTGAGCAGTGGTCACCGCAAACCGCACCAGCCATACAAGCTGAAATAGCAATAACTGAAATTGGGCTGCTACCATATGGGAATACTGCAAGAACAAGTGGAATAAGGATACCGAAAGTACCCCATGATGTACCAGTTGCAAAAGAAAGACCAACTGCAATAAGGAAAATAACCGCAGGAAGGAAGTTTGCAAATGTACCTGCTGTTGATTCAACTATACCTGCAATAAACTCTTTTGCACCAAGACTGTCTGTCATAGCCTTAAGAGTCCATGCACAAGCAAGAATCATAATAGCTGGAACCATTGCCTTAAATCCTTCAGGAATTGAAGCCATACAGTCTTTGAAAGAGATTACACGACGAATCATAAAATATACAACTGAAAGAATCAATGTGCAGAACGAACCATAAAGAAGACCAATTGATGCATCAGCACCAGAAAATGCTTCAATTACATTATGATAAGAACCACTTGTTGCATCAAAGAACCCGCCTGAATATATGAGTCCAATTACACAAGAAATAATAAGAACAACTACTGGAATAATAAGGTCAATAACCTTACCTTTTGGATTTGCATTATTATCATCAGTAGAAGCAGCAAAAGATTCTGCATCACTTGTGAAAAGGTCACCATTGAATGCATTTGCTTCATGAATTTTCATCTTACCATAATCAAACTTCATAATTGTGATTGTTACCATCATTACAATTGTGAGAATTGCATAAAAATTATATGGAATAGCATTTAAGAAAAGCTGGAATCCGCTTACTTCTTCTTCAGCAACGAAACCTGCAACTGCTGCTGCCCATGAAGAAATAGGAGCAATAATACAAACAGGAGCTGCGGTAGCATCAATAAGATAAGCAAGTTTTGCACGCGAAACTTTATGACTATCTGTAACAGGACGCATAACTGAACCAACTGTTAAACAGTTGAAATAGTCGTCAATAAAAATCATACAACCAAAGAGTACTGTTGCAAGTTGTGCACCAACTCTTGATTTAATATGCTTTGTTGCCCAACGGCCAAAAGCAGCTGAGCCACCCGCTTTGTTCATCATTGAAACCATAGCACCAAGTACAATAAGGAATAAGATAATACCCATATTGTAAGAATCTGCTACATTAGCAACAAAACCATCACTGAATACATGTGTAATTGTACCTTCAAAGTTGCCTTCTGCATACAATAGACCACCTACTACGATACCAACGAAAAGTGAAGAATAAACTTCTTTAGTAATGAGTGCAAGTGCAATAGCAATTACAGGTGGAAGTAATGACCAAATACTTGAGTAAAATCTTGTTGGTGCTTCAACCTTACCGGTACCTTCACAATCAGCACATACATTTGTTGCTTCACTACAATCAGCACAAACAATATTTGCACCTTCACATGCTTCACAAGTTGCAGTTACACCCGAACCTTCACAAGTTGAACAATCAATTATTTTGACTGCATCAGCAGTTCCGTCACTTGCGAAAGACATAAATGACATAACTGAAACAAGAATTAAAGCAATAGTTAAAATTGAAACAACTTTTTTGTTTAATTTACGTTTCATTTTTACATCTCCTTTTTGTACATTTTAAGTTAAAAAAACCAACAAAATGTACATTATATCCGTTAAAAGATACCATATTTCACGTAATTTGTCAATGAATATCATAAAAAGAAGAATGTTAAATAAATAACATATACACAAACTGTTTTTTGTGGTATAATATAGTAAATAAGCATTAGGAGTTGATTTAATGATACGAAATGAAGCTATGTTTAAGGTAAGTTATGGATTATTTATTTTAAGCGCAAATGAAAATGGTAAAGATAATGCTTGTATTATAAATACAGCTTGTCAAGTTACTGATAATCCAAAAAAGCTTACAATAGCAGTTAATAAAAACAATTATACTTGTGAAATGATTGAACGAACAAAAATATTTACAATTTCTGTACTTTCAATTGATGCTACTTTTGATTTAATAAAAAGATTTGGCTTTGCAAGTGGTCGTGATACTGATAAATTCACAGGTTATAATGACCATTACAGAACTGAAAACGGAACATTTTTCGTCTGTGAAGGTACAAATGCTTATATCTCCTGTACAGTCACAGATATTGTTGATTGTGGTACTCACCTTTTATTTATTTCAGACGTAACCGAAGCAGAAACATTATCCGACGAACCATCTGCCACATACCAATATTATTTTGACCACATCAAACCAAAACCTGAAGTAAAGAAAAAAGGATATGTATGTAAAATATGCGGTTATGTTTATGAAGGTGATGAATTACCTGAAGACTTTATTTGTCCCATTTGTAAACATGGTGCAGAAGATTTTGAGCCGATAGCATAAAATCAAAACCACCCGTTGAACGGGTGGTATGCACAAGCCCTAGAAGGGCATAAT
>CALBKQ010000173.1 GCA_937895645.1 uncultured Clostridia bacterium | reverse complement strand
ATTCGCAACGCAGTTCCGAAATTATTCATTATTCATCATTCATTATTCATTAACGCCCCGACAAACTCAAATTCATCACTTACTTCTTCATATGCACAAGGTGTGTTTTACCAAGCATAAGCATAATTGTTGGTATTAACAATAACTGAAGTATTATACCGGGTATAGCCTTAACTATTGCATTTGTTACAAACATTGAAATTGTAAATCCGTTTTCGCCAAGTCCCAACAGAATACATTGAACAATACCCCAAACAACTCGACCTGCTACCATTGATATTACAAGACAACGGTAAAGTGATTTAATGCACTTCCAACGAGCCTTCTGGAATAAAATACCAATCACAAATCCGTAAGTTGCAAGCTCAAACGCCATACTTATTGCTGACGGAAACAACGGGGGCATAGCAAATAACACTGACCTGAGTAGTGGTGTAATAGCACCTATGGTGAGTCCGTATGCCGGGCCACACACAAGTCCACAAAGCATAACAGGAATATGCATAGGTAAAAGCATACTTCCTATTTCTTTAATTTGCCCAGTTAAAAAGGGGAGTACAATTCCCAATGCTAAAAACATTGCAGAAAGTACGAGGTTTAGAAGATTTTTATTTATGTTTTTGCTCATTTTCCAAATTCCTTTGCCACATCTTTAAGTAATTTGCGTATATCAAGGTGTTGAGGACAAGCTTTTTCACAAAGACCACATTCAATACAGTCGGACGCTTTACCTTTGCCTTTGATGTGCACATCTTCATAGTAATATTTTGCATTCCAATCTTTGAATTGCTTTCTGTCATTCATACAAGCAAAAATTTCAGGGATTGGAATATTTTTAGGACATCCGTCAACACAGTAACGACAAGCAGTACAAGGAATTAGATTTTGTTTGTTCATAATCTCACAAACCTTGCTTATTGCTGTCATTTCAGTATTATTTAGTGGCTCAAAATCTTTCATAAAACTTAAGTTATCGTTCATTTGAGCCATATCACTCATACCTGAAAGCACCATAAAAATACCTTCAAAACCGGCTGCAAAACGAATAGCATAACTAGCAGGAGTGCCACCATTAAGGTCATCGAGCACTTTTTTTGCTTCGTCAGGGAGTTTTACAAGACTGCCACCCTTAACAGGTTCCATAACAATAATTGGCTTGTGGTGTTTTCGGCATACTTCATAACATTTTCTGCCCTCAACTGACTCGTCGTTGTAGTCAAGGTAGTTAAACTGAATTTGTACAAACTCGATTTCAGGGTATTCAGTTAAAATATGGTCAAGCACATCTGCTTTATCGTGAAATGAAAGCCCAACGTGACGAATTTTACCCTCTTTTTTAAGTTCAAATGCAGTTTCGTATGCTCTGCACTTTTTGTATTTTTCAAAGTTTGTAGCATTCTGTGCATGCATTAAGTAAAAATCAAAATACTCAACACCACAGTTTTTAAGTTGCTTTTCAAAAAGCGGTCTGATTTGACCTTCTTTCTTGAAAAATCCTTCTGAAAGTTTATTTGCAAGAATGTAACTTTCTCTTGGATGACGGCTTGTAAGGCACTTTTTAAGTGTAGCCTCATTTCGCATTTCCATATAACCGTGAGCAGTGTCAAAATAATTGAAACCTGCCTCTAAAAATGTGTCCACCATCTGTTTTGTCTGCTCATAGTCAATAAGTGGACCTTTGCGAGGCAGTCGCATACAACCAAAACCAAAATTCTTTTTTACTTCAGGAAAATAACTCATAATATCACCTTTTAGTACCAGAAACCTGATACATTTTATCATTAGAAATTGTAATATCTACATTAAAATATTGGCTTAAAAGTTTTGCTAAATCTTCACATTCAGGTAGTATGTTTGAAACTTTGCCTGCTGACTTTTTATGAACTTCGTCAAGCTCTTTTTTACTCATACCGTGTGCGATTGTAAATCTACCACCAACCACCAAATACTTTGAAAGATTTTCAATAAGTGCCTGTTGATTGGGAAAGTGTGGAAATGCGTTGTATATCATAATGCAATCAAAAGTAATGTCAAATGATATTTCTTCTGCATCTCCACATATAACATTTACTTGTGGATGTTTTGATTTTGCAATTTTAACCATTTCAGTCGATAAATCAACTGCAGTAATACTATTAACATTACGCTCAAGGTAGTAGGGGAATAGCACCCCTGTGCCACAAGCAACATCAAGCACATTAATACCAGCAACAATTCCTGCATTGTCTAAAATGATGTTAAGTGTTTCCTTGTCGCAAATTGGCTCATTGTCCCAACGATTAGCAAAATCGTCAAAAAACTCCATTACTGTTTTCTTGTCCAACTTTTTTTGTGATTCTTTATATTCTTTTGCTGTTTTAAGTAGTCGATATAAGTATAAAAGAAGACCGAGAATTCCAAGTATTGATAGTATAATGCTATCTTGATTTATTCCCCAAAAGATACAGAACGCAAACGCACCAATATAACACAAACTCACAGTAATGAATATAACTAAAATTATTTTGCGTGATTTATGTGAAATCTTTTTATCATCGACTAAATCAGGAAAAAAATATATTACAATATCGCCGAGAAAATCAAGTAAATCCATAAGGCATTACTCCTTCTCAATTTCTGCAACCTTTGTGTTTATATCAATAATTCTTTGATAGATTTCATCATTGAATTTCTTTTCACGGTCATAAGTGTAAAGACCATTCTGCTCTTGCTCAATATCATAAAGCTGAGTGTAGCAGAAGCCAAACATTTTATAGTTGCTTACAATAACATCAGTAAGTCCTACATATCTGTCTGCAAATTCCTCAGGAGTCTTAACATCTTCGCCATAACCCCAAGACTTAATAGACTCATCACTTACCCACTTAATTCCGCCGTATTCACTAATAAAAACAGGCTCACCACGATAGGTCTGTCTGCCACCATTTTCAACAAGCACGTGCTGATAAAGATAGTCCTCTGTCATAAAACGGTCATAGTTTTTCTTGAAGAATTCAACATCATAACTGTAATCATGCAAATCAAAAATATCAGTTTTTACGTGAAAATTACCGCTTGTATCAATACAAGGACGAGTTGAGTCAACCGCTTTTGTGTAGTCATAAACAGTTGAAAGTAATGGGTCGTATTGTGGTCTGCCCTTGTAATTCCAAGTTTCGTTGAACGGACACCAACCAATAATTGATGGGTGGTTAAAGTCGCGATTTATAGCTTCTTTCCATTCATTTAAGAATACATCAACACTCTTTGGATTTGAGTAATCAAGTCCCCAGTTAGCGTATTCGCCCCATACTATGTATCCCATTTTGTCGCAGAAATACAAGAAACGGGGGTCAAATACTTTTTGATGAAGTCTTGCACCATTAAATCCAAGTGCCATTGAAAGCTCAATATCTTTCATTAAATCTTCGTCACTTGGTGCGGTGTAAATACCTTTTCTGTAAAAGCCTTGGTCAAGCACAAGGCGTTGGAATACGCTTTTTTCGTTAATTAAGAATTTATATCCGTCAAGGCGTACATTACGAAGACCAAAATATGAGTAAACCTTGTCTTCACCAAAGGTGATTTCTAAATCATAAAGTCGACCGTTGCCTGCTTCCCAAAGATGAGTTTCGCAGAGGTTTATTTGCATAACTTCGTTGCCACAAGCATTCTGGAATGTAGATTTACCAACACTCTTGCCGTCATAAAAAGCCTCGCAAGTAAGGTTTGCCTTACCAATCAGCGAAAAGTTTACAGTAACTATACCGTTTTTGTGGTCAGGATAAATCTTAAAGTTTTCTACACGGTTTTCAGGTACATATTCAACATAAACTATCTGCCATATACCAGTAGTGCGTGTATAGTCACAAGCGTGGCTCTTTTTCCACTCACTTTGCTTACCACGAATTACAAAGGCATTTTTCACATCATCTTCGCAAAGTACAAAAATCTCATTTTCACCATCGTTTACTAAATCAGTAATATCAAAACGAAAAGAAGTATAGCCACCCTTGTGTCGACCTGCAAGTTTACCATTAACAAGTACAGTCGTTAAGTGGTCAGCAGCTCCAAAACACAAGAAAACACGATTACCGTCTTTCTTGATATGGACAGTTTTCTTGTACCAAACCATATTTATAAAATCTTTGTACCCTATACCTGAAAGTTCACTTTCAACACAAAATGGCACATTGATTTTATGTGTATATTCATTTTTATCTCTTATTTCAACCGCTTTTTTTTCATCAGTTGAAAACTTAAAACCTATTTTTGCTTTTTGAAAACCGAAATCCCATTCGCCGTTAAGAATTTCAATGTTTTTTCTCTCAAATTGTGGATTAGGGTGTTTTGTTACTGCAAAATCCATATAAATCTCCTTTATTAGTGGTTGCAACTTCCTCCACAACCGTGGTCACCACAGGTGTGCCCTTCTTCGTGTTCGTGGTCATGATGGTCGCATTTAGCGTCAGGGTTGTAATCTAACTTGCCAACAAGTAATGAGATTACAGCGCTGTTGCAGTCACCTTTAACGCCACCGTACCATTTTATTCCTGCTTCAGTAAGTGCATTTTGTGCACCGCCACCAATACCACCACAAATAACAGTGTCAATCCCGTTTTCTTTTAAGAATGTAGCGAGTGCACCGTGACCTTTACCATTTGTATCAACGATTTTCATATTTACAATATCGTCATTTTCTACTTCGTAAATCTTGAATTTTTCAGTGTGTCCGAAGTGCTGAAAAACCTGTTCATTTTCATAAGTTACTGCTATCTTCATAATATTACTCCTTATCACAAATTATTGTTAAAATACTGTTTTCTTTAACAGTTAAAGTGTTTTTATATTCACCATTATAAATGGTTTTTAATTTGTATACCTGTGTAGATTCAATTACTTCCATTGTGCCAAAATCACCGTCAAATGTGATTTCTTTTTCTTTACCCTCGTTTACAATTACCGTAATTGTTTTATTATCAGGTGTTAAAAATGAAAATACATTGAAATCGTTGTTTTCGTCAGGGAAAAATCCATTATCAAGACAGGTTGAATTTACAGGTATGTATTTTGAAAAATGTGCAAATCCGTAATAACGCTCTGCAACATACCATTCTTCATAGTTGTCAGTGGCAGTAAGGGTTGCATCAGAGTAGTCAAAACCATCTTCTTTAATAGAATATTGATTTATTGCAACCCAACTTGTCCAACTTTCTGCTCCTGCATAAATTAAATCCTGACCAATAATTCGTGCAGTAATAAGTGCACCTTTGAAATTCTTTGTATGACTCTTGTTAGGTAACTCACACCACTCACTCATATCAAAACGAAGTTCGGGGTGTGATGCTACTAATTGATTTTTGAAATCAACACGAATTTCCGGATTATTATCATCGTGATATGAATGGTATGCAAAAATTGGCATAACACTCATAATAAGTTCGTCTTTTGTAAGTAAGTCAAGGTACTGGGGGGTAAGTCCCATCATTTCGCCACTTTCAGGTCCGTAAAGTTTAACATCCATTTTGCGATTAACTATTTCTTCTGCAAAAATGTGCATAACTTCAACCATTTCTTCTGGTTCATAATGGCAACCCTCTTGCCATACGTAACTGCCACCCCATTTCCATTGTGGTTCGTTTATAGGACTTATATATTTAACAGGAAATCCTTCGTCGATAAGCCTTTGCGTAGCAGTTAAAAAGTAGTCTGCAAATTTTCTGTAATTAGCTTTCGGCAGATTGCAAGTGTGCATCATAAGACTTCCAGATGCTTGTCCTGTTGAAGTGTGTGCCCAATGAGGTGAATTTGCAAAAACTATAAGAGTGTCAATGTTTCCTAAATCAAGACATTTTCTCATAACCTCTTTTGCAGTTTTGTCAAGAGCGTAATCCCAATACCCTTCTTCTTTTTCGCGGTCATACACATACATACTCTCTGTGCGACGCCACGGATTCTGCACACGATAATTACCCATATCAGTACCACCACCAATATTGTAGCGGTAAATATTCAGTTTAAGACCAGAATCTCCATATAAAAGCTCTGCAATTTCGTTTTGTATCTTTTCGTCTTTACAGTAGTGACTCCACCAACAGGCGGAAGTACCAAATCCTTTTAATTCTTGTAATCTTTTTGCATTTTTAAGGTTGATATTCATATATGTCATCCCCATAACATATTAAAAATAGCAAAAGCGGATGCATTTCCCCCTGCACCCGCCTTGAAATTAGTTGTAATATAAATTGTCGTTTTTCTTATATGGTTCATAAGTTGCGTTTGTACCGAGTTTGCGGAGTGTCTCTTTATCGGTATCAGAAAGCACAACTGTAGCGTGAACGTCACAACCCTTTAAGCCTTTGATTGCTTCAAGTGCTTGTTTAGCAAGTGGATTCATAGTTGCACAAATTGAAAGCGCAATAAGAATTTCATCAGGATGCAAACTTGTATCACGCTCGTGCATTTTTATTTTTAATTCTTTAATAGGTTCAAATACAGTAGGCGAAATAAGCAAAATTTCATCATCAATGTCACTGAGCGCCTTTAATGCGTTAAGAAGCATAGCAGATGCAGAACTTAAAAGTTCACTTGCTTTACCTGTAATAATTCTACCATCGTGAAGTTCAATGGCAGTAACAGGTGCGTCAGTAGTTTCAGAAAGGTTAAGTGCTGCAGAAACTACAGGGCGGTCAGCACTTGTAATGCCAAGTTGTTTCATAATAAGCTCGATTTTATAAAGCTCATTTGATTTTTTCTTGTTATTTTTCTGCTGAACAAGATAGTTGCAATGACGACGTAATATTTCTTTCTTTGATGCAGCAAGTACAACTTCATCATCAATTATGCAGTTGCCCGCCATATTAACACCCATATCAGTAGGTGATTTGTATGGAGACTCCCCATAAATTTCTTCAAATATTGTATTAAGTACAGGAAAGTTTTCAACGTCACGATTATAATTGACCGTAGTTATACCATAAGCTTCAAGGTGGAACGGGTCAATCATATTAACATCATTAAGGTCAGCAGTAGCAGCCTCGTAAGCCAAGTTTACAGGGTGCTTTAATGGCAAATTCCAGATTGGAAATGTCTCAAACTTCGCATAACCCGCTTTAATGCCACGCTTATGCTCGTGATAAAGCTGTGAAAGACATACTGCCATTTTACCACTGCCGGGACCTGGTGCAGTAATAACAATAAGTGAGTGGTCAGATTCAATGTAATCGTTCTTGCCGTAACCCTCATCGCTAACAATAAGTTCAACATCAAGTGGGTAGTTTTCAATAGGGTAGTGACGGTAAACATTGATACCAAGGCTCTGTAACTTCTGTTCAAATGCAGTTACAGATGGTTGCTCAGAATATTGAGTAAGTACAACACCACCAACATAAAGACCAAAGCCATGATAAATATCAATAAGACGCAACACATCAAGGTCGTAAGTAATGCCTAAATCACTACGGATTTTGTTCTTTTCAATATCTTTAGCACAAATAGCAATAATAATTTCAGCATCATCTTTAAGTTGAAGAAGCATCTTCATTTTACTGTCAGGCTTAAAACCGGGGAGAACGCGTGCCGCATGGTAATCGTCAAAGATTTTTCCACCAAACTCAAGATAAAGCTTGCCGCCAAATTTGCTTATTCTTTCTTTGATATGCTCTGATTGCATACGAAGATATTTATCATTATCAAAACCTAATTTACGCACTTTCTCACTCCTCCGTTTTTTCGGTGTTTGTTTCAATTTGTTTGTTTGTATCTGTTACGGTTTCTGTTACAACTTCCGTATTTTCATTATTTTTATTCCTGTTTTTAAGCCAGTCAACAACAAGTGCATAAATGGCTGACGCAGTAGGTACACCAAGTAACACGCCAAGAATACCACCAATGTTACCACCAAGTATTACTGCTATGAGCACAAGCATACCTGGAAGCCCAACTGATTTACCGACAATTCTTGGATAAATAAAGTTGTTGTCAATAGCCTGTAAAATAAGCACGAATATTAAGAACAGTAATGCCTTTAACGGACTTTCCATAAAAATTATAAGACAACCTATAACCTCACCAACAATAGGGCCAATTACAGGAACAAGTGCAGAAATACCAATTATAACTGATACAACTGCAGCGTTAGGAAATCTGAAAATAAGCATACCAATAAATGTAATTACTGCTAATATGAATGCATCTGTAAACTGACCTGTGATGAAGTTTGCAAATGAGTTTGACGCAACTGAACAAACATCGCAAAGGTGTTTATATGGTTTTTCAGGTAAAATAGCGTCAAGTATTCTGTTAGTAAACTTACCGATTTTTTCTTTTTCTGCAAGAATGTAAATTGCAATTACAAAGCCTAATGCAAGATTTATTACACCCGAAACAACAGAAGATGTAACACCCATTGTTGTATTAAGAATATCACCAGTTGACTCAAAAGTGAAAAGTTTTTCAGCCATAGCCATAATGTCTTCAATTTTTATTTGTGGATTATGAAGCATTTCTGTGCTGATTTCCAAACCAAAACGCTCAACAAGTCCATCAACCCAAGATACAAAATTAGCATAATATACAGGAACTTTTTCTACAAGTAACATTATAGAGTCTTCAAGTTGTGGAATGATTATAAACATTAAAAGAACAATAAACCCAAGTGTTGCAATAATAGTTGAAACAAGACTTAAAGGACGCAGCATCCCACGCACAACACATTTTTTGCTTTTTGCCATACCCTTGAACACTTTTTTCTCGAAGAAATTCATAACAATATTAAGAATGAATGCAAGACAAAAGCCTACAATTACAGGTGCCAGAATTTTAAGAACTCCTGACAAAAAACCTGCAACAGCAGTTAAGTTCTGCGAAACTGTAAAAAGTACAATTCCAAATGTAATTATACCAAGAATTATCTTAATATTTTTCTTTGAAAACTCCATAATTTACTTCCTTTTATTACAAAAGATTATAAAAATCCACACTATTCAATATTATATACCAAAGTGCTTTATATTTCAAGGATTATATGTAGTCCACAGTGCAAAAAAATCCCTTAAAATTTTATGTAAAAATCACAAAAGCAAGTGTATTGACATTTGTTTACAAAACTTGTATTATTGTATTAGCACAATAATACAAGTGAGGTGATATTATGGCTTGGAAATTTTCTTCAGACAAACCTGTTTATCTGCAGATTGCTGACAGAATAGTAAAAAAGGTTTTGTCGGGAGAATATTCTGCGGGTGAGCAAATTCCTACAGTCCGACAAATCGCAGTAGAGGCGGCAGTAAATCCCAATACAGTTCAACACGCTTTTTCAGAACTTGAAAATGAGGGGCTTATTGTTTCAAAAGGAACTCTCGGCAGATTTGTTACTGATGATACTCAGGTAGTTACTGTTTGCAGACGCAGAATGGCAGAACAGCTTGTCTGTGAATTTGCGAAAAACATGGAGCAATTATCAATTACAAAAGAACAAGCTGTAACAATGATTGAGGAGGTAATGGAATGAACATTCTTGAATGTAAACATTTAAGCAAATCATATAAAAAATATACGCCTGTACTTGAAAACTTCAATATAGAAATCCCCACAGGTAAGATTGTAGGACTTTTAGGACCAAATGGTTGCGGAAAATCTACACTTATGAAACTGATTTCAGGACTTTTGCAACCAGATAACGGTGAAATTCTTATTGCAGGTAATCCTGTAGGGGAGAAAAGTAAAGCGCTTATTTCATATCTTCCTGAGCGCACATATTTCAGTTCAAATATGAAAGTTCGTGAACTTGTTGAGTATTTTGATGACTTTTATGAAGACTTTGACCCTACAAGAGCATATATACTTCTTGCAGATTTAGGTATTGACCGGAATTCAAATCTTAAAGCATTGTCAAAAGGTACAAAAGAAAAAGTTCAGTTAATTCTTGTAATGTCAAGAAATGCAAAACTTTATCTTCTTGATGAGCCTATTGCAGGTGTTGACCCTGCAGCACGCGAATACATTTTAAGTACAATCGTAAGCAATTATAACCCTGAAGCAACAATTATAATTACAACACACCTTATCACTGATGTTGAACAGGTGCTTGATGATTTTGTCTTTCTTGGTTTTGGTGGTAACATTCTTCGTTCAGGTAATGCTGAAGAAGTTCGTAACGAAACCGGAAAATCCCTTGACGAGTTGTTTAAGGAGGTATTCAGATGTTAAAGAAATTGTTAAGATACGACTTTAAGTCGGTATTAAGATATTGGTGGATTGCAGCTGTATCTACATTAGGTCTTGCAATCATAGGTGGCTGGAGTATTTCGGTGTTTGAAAATCAAAAACAACTTCCCGAAATGCTTTATGTTGTGGCTACACTTGCAGCGATTGTAGCAGTACTTGGGGGTGTAGCCTTTGCAATTATGACGGTAATTCTTTTGTTCTCAAGATTTTATAAGAACTTTTTTACTGATGAAGGCTATCTTACATTTACATTGCCTGTAACACGCAGTAGTTTGCTTAATTCAAAACTTATTACAAGCGTTGCAACAGTACTTATGACAGGTTTTGTAATTGTTATTGATATTCTGATAGCACTCTGTATTGCATATTATGAAGACGTTTTTGTAAAAGAGTTCTGGGTAGAACTTGGCGAAGCCATAACAGAATACTTTGAAACGTATGGTTTTTATGCAGTAATTTCTATTTTGGAATATATAGTTTCATCAATTCTTACAGTCGTAATTTCAGTATTATTTGCAACTTGTTGTATAACGATAGCATCAATTATTGCAAAAAAAGCAAAAGTAATTACAGCAATCGCTATTTATTATGTGGCAAACAGTACGGTTGTATTCGGTCTTGTAATGTATAACCTTTTCGCTATGGGAACACTTTTGGACTGGCTTGACAGTGTACCAAGATACTATGAAAACCCTACAGCAGCACTTATCTCTTTATGCACAATATTATTCAGAGGTATTTTCTGTGCAACACTTTATGCGTTCCAATACTGGATGCTTGACAAAAAACTTAATTTGAGCTAAGGAGGAGCAAATATGAAAAAAATATTATCTTTGATTATCAGTTTTATCCTTATTTTCTCCTGCTTTGCAGTAACCGTTTTTGCAGAGGATATGGCAATAGAGGGAGTTGAAACTCCCACAAGCCTGTTTGAAGAAGATACTGTTGAAGATTTTGATGTGTTTAATTCTAAAATGCCAATAGGTACTTTTTCTGACAGATACGAAAATTTCTATGCAGACGGTGAACAGTATACACGAATTAACGCAACCGTAATTGAAATGGACTTAGATTATTACTGGATTGTGGAAGAGGAGTACAACAGTGACTATTATTTAGGCACAAGTATTTATATTGAACTTTCAAATCAGCAAAAACAAGAAATCAAAACTGTAAAACTCAAGAGCAACAAGCAAAGAACTATTGTTGAAGCAACGCTTGTTTATTTTGATGAAGTTGAAATGAAAATTGTATATCTCAAAGATGATTATCTTGGTGAATACAATAAAATTGTTAATGGCAAAACAGATACTTTAACGGTCAATTTTACTTATCCAAATAATAACAAAGTAGTTGCACAAAAAAATCAACTTATAGGTGAAACAACAACATTTACAAGAAATCAACTGTCAAGTTGGAATAATGAGTTTGATGTTATTGCAGAAAACAGTGACGGTAGTATATCTGTAGTTGCTGGTAAAGTTTTATTGATAGATGACGAATATTATTACCTTAACTTTAGTGAAACAGGTTTAGATGAAGAAGATGTGTATCATAATATCGGAAAATTCGCAAATAAACCTGTTCATAGAATTACTGATACTGCATTAATCGAAGAATTCAACAAAGCGTTGGCTGATTATTATAATGATGATTACGGTGTGTTGTACGACGATAATGCAACAGAATCTATTTCAATAGTTTTCTTCGTGTTTGTTTTTGCAGTTATTCCATTTGCAATTCTTGTGTTCTTCCTTATTAAAGCAATTAAAGGCAAAGGCATTTATAAAAAGTTGTATTTTATTGTTGTTGCTATCTGCCTTGCAGAAATTATTGTATTCTCAATTATTGCAGGCGTTGTTATTAAAACTTCATCACTTGATGAGTTTGATTTCTCACTTACGGGCAGAACTATTGAAGAATACGCAGATGATATTGGCGTAGGCAAAAACGGTGAAGAAGTAGAACTGCTTAAAGAAGCGGTTTACTGTGGCGATGGTGATTGTACCGATGGTTGCACTACTGGTTATTTTTACCGTGATAAAAACTGCAGTGAAGAAGCCGCGATGTTATGGTTAGACCTTGGTATAAGGAGCGGTATGTACGAGGATAAAAATTGCTATAAGGCAACATGGTCTGAGAATATAGTAGTTAATACAACCGAATACGCAAATGGTTATATAGTTGAATATAAGGTTATAGGTGTAGGATAAAATAATGTAAGGCGGGGGAATTAACCTACGCCCCTACGTTTGTGAACCAAATAAACAATTCAACAAACTCAAATTACTAAACAAAAAGGGACGCATTTTGCGTCCCTTAAAATTTAATTAAATCAATTATAAAACATCATCAAACAACTTAAAGTTTTCTTTTGATGCAGTGAGTTCGCCATTCTGGATTTTTTTGATAATCTCAACAATTCTGTCGTTGATTGGTGTAGCCACACCGTATTTTTTACCAAAGTCACAAACAACACCGTTGATTGCATCAACTTCACAAGGTTTACCTTTTTTAAGGTCCTGTAACATTGATGGCTCAATATCGCGGTGTTTCTTTAATGCAATAGGAAGCAAGAAACAACCAAAAGCACGTTTTATTGCACCTTTCCAATAGAAAAGGCCAACAATGTTTTTACCCTGAACAGGTGCAAACTCAACACCTGATGCGTGACCAACATCAATGATTTCTTTCATACAACGTATTGCAACTTTCTGACCTGCTTTGTCTTCAGTAACATCACCGAAAACACCGCCAACAACTGTGCCAAGACCTGAGAATGTAGAATTGATAAGTAACTTTGACCAACGAGCACCCATAAGTTCTTCTTCGTGAACAGGGCACATCATTTCGAGTAAGTCCTTAACCATTTTGAACTGTGCGTCAGTAATACCATCCATTTTACCCATGTGGAATGAAAGTGAATTCTTGTCGCTTGTAAGTTCACAAACGCCCGGCTCAACAAGCGCTGCACCCCATTCAACAGCACAACCCATTGTATGCTCTGTGCCAACAATTTCAGCAATTAAAGGTTCAGGGATACCATTCTGTAATGTAACAATAACACCGTCATCTGTAAGATAATCTTTAAGCATTGTTACAACTTCTTTGTTGAATAACTGCTTTGTAAGAAGAACAATAACATCATATTTGCCTTCCATCTGGTCAGGTGTAATTGCCTTAACAGGAACTACCATATCAACTGTACCAATAATTTTAGCACCTTTTGTGTTAAGTGCTTCAACGTGAGCCTTGTTTCTGTTTATAAGGTCAACTTCGCCACCATTTTTTGTAATAAATGCACCAAGTACAGTACCCAGGGACCCTGCACCGTAAATCGCATATCTTGCCATAAAATAAACCCCATTTCAACTTGTGAATTTTTTATCAAAGTAATTATATACCCATTATTTTCAAATTTCAATAGATAAATAAAAAAGTACGGGATGATTTCATATCGTACCGTACTTTTGTTGTGCGTAAAGTTTCAATTACTTTTTTCTTTAATCTTTTTGGAAAGAGATTCGACTAAATAATTAACAAAACAGATTGCAAAAACACATAAACTGCTTACAAGAACTGCACCTGCAAAATTTGTAATATGAAAATAATCAAAGACTTCTTTAACTGGTAAAATATTGGAACAAAGAACCAATAATGGTCGGTGCAAACCTAAAATCATAAGAGAATTTTTACCCATGTAAACAATATATTTGTTATGACAATTCTGACAAATTAAAACAATAAATTGAAGAATGAAAAGTGAATAAATGAGAAATGTATATGATTTTAGTCGTATAATTTCATCAGAATTTCCTGCCGCTAAAAGTATTCCTATGGCAAATAGCCCAAATGATACAACAGGAATAATTCCACGAATTAACTTGTTGTTAAGTTTTGGGACAATGTTTTCTTTAATCCTCCTAAACTCAAATGCGACAAGCATAAAGAAAAGGGCAGGGCACAGGGCATTGAAAGCAAATGGGACGTATTCGTTTTCAAAAGTCTGATTACAATATTGCTGAATTGGTAATGAAACTATAAACAGCATAATTATAATGAAAAATCTGACAAAAGAATACTTGATTTTTGCAATAAAATAAAAGATATTTGATGCAATAAAGAAGAGTTGGAGATACCATAAAGCCCAATTACAAACACGAGCACAGTTCTTTCCGCCAAGAATTAAATATTTAATTCCATTAAGAATAGTAATTTCTCTTTGCAAAATTGTAATCGAAACAATAAACGAGAAAAAAAAGAATAATACATAAGGTATTAATAGATTTTTGATTTTACCTACAAGAAAATTCTTGTATCTTTTCTTTGTACTGAATAAGTACCCTGAAATACAAAAGAAAAGTGGCATGTGAAATGAGTATATAAAATGAAAAACCTCTCTGTCTAGAAGCCAACAATGTGCCAAAACAACAGAAAAAATGGCGATGCCTTTAATAAAATCAATAGATGTATTTCTTTTGTTTGAAATTTCATTAATCATAAATTAAATTTCACACCTTTGCCTCATAAATTCCAATACATTCTCTGCCTGTAAGATTGTTTGATACATTTCGTGCATTGAAATAAAGCCTTAATTTGTCTTTGTAATATGTAAGACAACAAGCATAAACATATTGTGCCATCCAATCATTACTACCGCATTTTTGAGGTGCTAAAAATGGTTTTACAAACTCAAAATTTACACCGTCATTGGATTTTAACAGCATAATTGCCGAATGACTTTTGCCATCTTTCTCAAACAATCCATTTTGCAGACCTATGTAACAATCTTTAAGTTTATATACCTTCAAACAACCTGAACAAAGATTAAGATATTCAACATTTTTATCAGGACTGATAATAGGCGTTTCCCTTGATACAAAGCCGGCTGTAATGTTTTCACTTTCTGCAAAACTTATATGTGTGGGCTCACAAAAACCACAATCTTTAATAAAAGTCTGTCCGCAGGAATAATACATTCTGTAACCCTT
>CALBKQ010000172.1 GCA_937895645.1 uncultured Clostridia bacterium | reverse complement strand
TTTATAGTCCATTACCTTTTGAACATGGGTGTAGACTTAAGTTCAAGACACCAGATATGTTGGAACCGGTTTATGGGATTTTGGATAGTTCAATGGATTGCTATGGTTGCTGGTATCATTTTTTGTATGTAGAAGATAAAGACCATGATTACAATATGGTAAAGAAACTGATGGAAGAAAATAAGATATGGGTGGATTACAATGATAGACAAATAGATGTTATTAGTCTTACTTATCCACAGTTAGATATGTGTGACCATTTTTTGACTTATGATTTTCGTCAAATCCCAAGAAATTGTATTCAAGCACACCGTCAAAGAAGTTTGAATTTACAACTGTTTTCATATATTCGTTGTAAAGGTCAGGCGACCAAATATCGAATTCACGCATAATTGTTTCGCCATCTTTAGTTATAAATTCAAAGGTTGCTGTGTTAACACCGAAAGAAGCGTAGTCTCCGTCATCCTTTTTAACTTCATCAAAGAGGCTCATAGCCATTGAAATATCATCAGAATTTGTGCTGACAACATATCGATCACCGGGGAAAATACCATTAAATGAGAAATCTACAGGCACAGTAAGAGATACAGATTTTATGTTTTCTTTTTCAGGTAATTTATTGTATGAGCCGAAGTAACCTGTTTCCATAAAGGCTACCAAGCCAACAAATAAAACCATAAACACTGCACAGGCTGACAAGGATTTTAGGGATTTCTTTAATTTTCTTGTAAGAATAAGTTGAAGAACAAAATATGCAACAAATGACAAACCAACTGCTAAAAGAGTTACACCTACTGTTTTAAGTTCATAGTAAAGCACTCCTACACAGAAGAAGCAAACAATTGTGACTGCAAAAGCACCGTTTATAGTTCTTGAAATTGCAAATTTACCTAATGAGTTAGCATTTTCAGCTTTTCTCTTATTGAAAAGTACGAATGCAAGTGCTGTGAGAGCAATTGCAACAACCGCCCATATAACAACAGGAATAACAAAATACCGGTCAAGTAAGTATTCTTTTGGAAATTCACCTTTAACAAGGTTTTGCTTGTCAAAGCTCATAACAACCTGATTGATATTTACAGGTGAATAATCACCACTTATTACATTCGGGTCTGAATTATTTATAAATGAAAACGGACTTAAGAATGGAGTAATGCTATATTCATTGTAATCATATACATAGCCCTTTAACATCTGGTCTTTTGCACCAATAAAGAGATTCGCAAGTAATGTAGGCAAGAATGAAGTTGTACCCATTGTAATTGCAGACTCAAAAATGTTACCTGTAACCATCATAGCAAAGCTACTGATTGCAAAGCCTACCATTGATGCAACAAAAAGTGAAAGCACAATATACACATAAATATTAGTCATCTGTGCATTTGCATCTAACTCGGCAACATTCATTAAATAAATAATTGTGAATGGTACAAACACGCTTGTAAATAATGTAATAGCACCTGATACAAGACGATTTATAAACATTCTTGTCCTTGTAACGCCAAGGCTTAAATACACATTAACCTGCTTTTTGCTTAACAAGAAATAGAAGGATTTTGCCGCGGTCATCATACCACAAAGCACCATACCAACCTGAATCAACTCAAAGCTTGAATAGAATAATGAGCTTGAGTCAAAGAATATATAAACCAAGTCATAAGCTTCTCCTGGCTGTCTTGTTGTGTTGTAGAAATAACCAACAACAGGGAATACTGTGAACGCTATAAGAACTGCAAATGCTATTGCAGGGAATGGAAGTGAACCTTTAAGACTTCTTTTGAAATCGTTGAAGTTTACATTA
>CALBKQ010000171.1 GCA_937895645.1 uncultured Clostridia bacterium | reverse complement strand
ACTTGTTTAAGAGGGGTATTTATGAGATACGATAAAGCAGAATTCAAAGCAGCTTATGGTACATTTGGGCAGTTGCCTGACTCGGATTTGCCTGAAATTGCTTTTGCAGGTCGTTCAAATGTAGGTAAAAGTTCGTTGCTTAATAAACTTTTTGGTCGAAAAAACCTTGCAAGAGTAAGCTCAGTGCCGGGAAAAACCATTACAATCAACTTTTATCAGGTTGATGAATATAATTTTGTTGATTTGCCTGGTTATGGCTATGCTAAGGTTGCAAAAACAGAAAAAGACCGTTGGGCAGAAATGATGGAAGGTTATTTTAATTCTAACCGAAACATAAAACTTGTTGTACAACTTGTTGATATGCGTCATCCACCAACAAAAGACGATATTATGATGATGGAATTTTTACAGGCAAGTGGTTATGAGTTTATTGTTGTAATGACCAAAGCCGATAAACTTAAAAAGAAAAAAGATTACAATGAACGCATTGAAAAATCAAAGCAAGAAATGAGTTTTGTCCCTAAAGATAGAATTATTCCATTTTCGTCTGAAAACGGACAAGGACTTGACATAGTTAAAAAATACATTGAAGAATATTTAGGAGAATGAAAATGAGCAAAACACCATTTACTACTAAAGAAAAACTTGAAGAAATTGCAAAGGTATATCCAACCCCATTCCATCTTTATGATGAAGCGGGTATACGTAAAAATGCAGAAAATCTTAAAAAAGCATTTGCTTGGAATAAAGGCTTCAAAGAATATTTTGCAGTTAAAGCAACACCAAATCCATTTCTTATCAATATTTTAAGAGAATATGGTTGCGGTTGTGACTGTTCATCAAAAACTGAACTTATGCTTTCAAATGCAATCGGTGCAACAGGTGATGACATTATGTTCTCATCAAATGATACACCACCATCAGAGTTTAAGTATGCAGATGATTTAGGTGCTATTATCAACCTTGACGATATTACTCATATTGATATTCTTGAAAAGACTCTTGGTTATTTACCAAAAAAACTTTCATGTCGTTATAATCCGGGTGGCTATTTTTCAATCGCAAATAATATTATGGACAACCCTGGCGATGCAAAATATGGTATGACAACAGAACAACTTTTTGAAGCATTTAAGATTATGAAATCTAAAGGCGTTGAAGAGTTTGGTATTCATGCATTCCTTGCAAGTAACACAGTAACAAATGAGTATTATCCAACACTTGCAAAAACTCTTTTTGAAATTGCGGTAAAACTTAAAGAAGAAACAGGTGCACACATTAAATTTATTAACCTTTCAGGTGGCATCGGTATTCCTTACCGTCCTGACCAAGAGGGTAACGATATTTTTGAAATCGGTAAAGGCGTAGAAAAAGTATATAATGAAGTACTCGTACCAGCAGGTATGGATGATGTTGCAATCTATACAGAACTTGGTAGATTTATGTTAGCACCTTATGGTGCACTTGTAACTCGTGCAATCAATGAGAAACATACTCATAAAGAGTATATCGGTGTTGATGCGTGTGCAGTTAACCTTATGAGACCTGCAATTTACGGTGCATACCACCACATTACAGTTATGGGTAAAGAAAATGAGCCTTGTGACTATAAATATGATGTTACAGGTTCACTTTGCGAGAATAACGATAAATTTGCGATTGATAGAATGTTACCAAAAATCCAGATGGGTGACTTGCTCTTCATTCACGATACAGGTGCTCATGGTTTTGCTATGGGATATAACTATAACGGTAAACTCAAATCTGCAGAAATCCTTCTTAAAGAAGATGGTAGTTTCGATTTAATCCGTCGTGCAGAAACTCCTGCAGACTATTTTGCAACATTCGATTGTTTTGATTTCTACAAAAAAGTTACGGAATAAATTTTGAGGTATTATTATGTCTTTTGTTCATTTACATGTGCATACTGAATACAGCTTATTAGACGGTGTATCCCGTCTTAATAGGCTTTGTTATGTTGCAAAAGAACGTGGACAAAATGCAATAGCAATTACTGACCATGGCAATTTATTTGGTGCAGTTGATTTTTACAAAGAGGCAAAAAAGGCAGGAATTAAACCAATTATAGGTTGCGAGGTTTATGTTGCTGCTCGTTCAAGATTTGATAAAGTTCACGGTGTTGACTCTAATCGTCATCATCTTGTGTTACTTTGCAAAAATGAAACAGGGTATAAAAATCTTACAAAGCTTGTGTCATCTGCTTGGGTTGACGGATTCTATACTAAACCACGAATTGACCGTGAGTTGTTAGAAAAACATCACGAAGGTTTAGTATGTCTTTCTGCTTGTCTTGCAGGTGAAATCCCTAAACTTATTGCGAATGGAGAGTATATTAAAGCAAAAGAAACAGCTATTTGGTATTCAAATCTTTTTGGTAAAGATAACTATTATCTTGAAATGCAAGACCATTCCTTATCTGAACAGTTAAAAGTTAATGAGGGATTACTTCGCCTTTCTCAAGAAACAGGAATACCACTTGTAGCAACAAATGACGTGCATTATATTGACCGCTCAGATGCTAAAGTGCAAAAGGTTCTTATCTGTATTGCCACTAACCATACAGTTGATGAAGAATCTGCACTTGAATTTGAAACAGATGAGTTTTATCTTAAAACTGAAGCAGAAATGCGTCAAAAATTTGACTATGTTGAAGATGCAATACAAAACACTCAAAAAATTGCAGATATGTGTAATTTTGATTTTGAGTTCGGTAACACAAAACTTCCTAATTTCCAAGTCCCTGATGGTATTACGCACTATGACTATCTTCGTGAAAAATCTTATGCAGGATTAAAAGAAAAATACGGTGAAAACCCTGACCAACTATATATCGATAGACTTGAATATGAGCTTTCTGTTATTGAAAGTATGGGCTATGTTGATTATTTTCTTATAGTTTCTGACTTTATTCAATATGCAAAAGATAATGGTATTCCGGTAGGCCCAGGTCGTGGCTCAGGTGCAGGTAGTATTTGTGCTTATTGCACGGGTATTACTAATGTTGACCCAATTAAATATAACCTTATTTTTGAGCGTTTCTTAAATCCTGAACGTGTTAGTATGCCTGATATTGATGTAGATTTCTGTTATGAAAGGCGTCAAGAAGTAATTGATTATGTTGTCAATAAATATGGTGCAGACCATGTAGCGCAAATTGTAACATTTGGTACAATGGCTGCTCGTGCCGCAATTCGTGATGTTGGCAGAGCGTTGGGAATGCCTTATGCAACTGTTGATAATGTTGCAAAGAAAATCCCAAGAGCATTAGGCATTACAATAGAAAAAGCACTTAAAGAAAGTGAAGACTTAAAACTTTTATATGATAGTGACGATAAAGTAAAAGAACTCATTGATACTTCAATGAGTGTTGAAGGTATGCCTCGTCACGCATCAACTCACGCCGCAGGTATTGTTATTACTGACAGACCAGTAAGTGACTATGTGCCACTTGCAACTAATGATGAATCAGTTGTTACTCAGTTTACAATGACAACAATTGAAGAATTAGGACTTCTCAAAATGGACTTTCTTGGTCTTCGTACACTGACAGTTATCAACGATTGTGTAAAAATGGTACAGCGTAAAAATCCTGATTTTGATATTGAAAAAATCGACTTTGATGATTTGAATGTATATTCATTATTCACAAGTGGTAAAACTGACGGTGTTTTCCAGTGTGAATCAAGTGGTATGAGAAGTGTCTTTATGCGACTTAAACCAACAAATATTGAAGACATTATTGCGGTTATTTCTCTTTACAGACCAGGTCCAATGGACTCTATTGATTCATATATTCAAAATAGGCATAACCCTGATAATATCCGTTATAAAACACCAATGCTCCGCCAGATTCTTGATGTTACTTATGGCTGTATGGTTTATCAGGAGCAGGTAATGCAAATTTTCCGTTCACTTGCAGGTTATTCGCTCGGGCGTGCTGATATTGTTCGTCGTGCAATGTCAAAGAAAAAGCACAAGGTCCTTGAAGATGAACGCACATTTTTCTGCGATGGTTGTGCTAAAAACGGTATTTCTAATGAAATTGCGAATGAGATTTTTGATGATATGTCATCATTTGCATCTTATGCTTTTAACAAATCTCACGCTGCCGCATATGCTGTTGTAGCATATAGAACGGCATATCTTAAATACTATTATCCTAGTGAATTTATGGCGGCACTGCTTACAAGTGTGCTTGATAACTCTGATAAAGTTGCAGGATATATTGATGATTGCAAACGCAATGGAATTAAGATACTTCCACCAAATGTTAATTTTAGTTTTAAGCATTTTACAGTTGCAAATGATAATAAAAAATCAATAATGTTTGGGCTTTTGGCAATAAAAAATCTTGGCCATGATTTTATTGATACAATTATTAATGAGCGAGAGAAAAATGGTGAGTTTACATCATTCTATTCATTCTGTAAGCGTGTTCATGGTAAAGGTTTTAATCGTCGTTCGGTTGAAAGTCTTATTAAAAGCGGTGCTTTAGATGGATTAGGCAGTAATCGTAATGAAATGCTTATCAATTTACCATTTATTATTGATGAACTTGATGATGACCTCGCCCGTCTCTTCGTCGTAACCCGATGCGAGGAACTTCTGCGGGATGGGCTTCAGTTCGTTGTCGATGATGAGCTTTCCGTCCACATACAGTTTGGCCACGTGCGGAGTCAGTTCGATGCGCAGGTCGTACCAGCGTCCCTCCTCGATGTGTTGGGGAACCTCGCGGCTCACCACTTGGTCGCCCTGTGCATACAGCTGTTGCAGGGCCGTCGTGCGGTTGCCCCATCCGCCGATGTTGAAGCGGTAGCCCTGCTTGCCGTCTTTGCTCATTCCGAAGAAGATGAGGAAGCCCTCGGCTCCACCCGTCTTGCGTGCCTTCAGTTCAAGTGTATAGTTGTTTCCGTACGAACCGTCGTAGAGTTTTGCCAACACCTCCGTGGCTTTGGCCAAGTCGGGCAGGGTAGTGGTCTTTCCATTTTCGGTCACGCGGATGTCCTTGTATTCGGCTTCAGTGTCCCATGTGCC
>CALBKQ010000170.1 GCA_937895645.1 uncultured Clostridia bacterium | reverse complement strand
CTCTTTTATATTCGTTTTCAAGGCCGGGCTTATTATACGCGATCTGGCAGAGCAGACGGTATATGGCAAGGAGGATATCCTCCGGCTCAAAGCCGGCGATGACCGCGGGCATGGCGTATTCCCGGGGTAGAAACTCAAAGCCCTTTTCGCCAAGGATGGTGCCCACATGTCCCGGGCAGATAAAGCCCTGCACATCAAAGCTCTCCTGCGCCATAAGCGCACGCAGCGCAGGCTCCACAGTCTTGAGCATGGAGAAAACGGAGAAGTTTTCAATATTAATGCAGATATTGCAGCAGCAAAAATCGCAGCAGCCTTAGGTGCAGAAAAATTACTTCTTATGACAGATGTCCGTGGACTTTTGAAAGATAAAGACGACGAAAGTACACTTATTCATGTTGTTAAAGCAAGTGAAGTACCACAACTTAAAAGTCAGGGCATTATCAAAGGTGGTATGATTCCAAAAATTGATTGTTGTGTTGAAGCAGTCCGTCGCGGTGTCAAGCGTACACATATTATTGATGGCAGAATCCCACATTCTATTTTGATAGAAATGTTGACTGACAGTGGTATAGGCACTATGTTTTTATAAGAAGGTCTTAAAATGAATTTAGAAATGATAAAATCTCAGGCAGATAACAGTTTAATGCCAACTTATGCACATTTCCCTGTTTCTATTGAAAAGGGTAACGGTGCAACATTTATTGATAGCGAGGGTAACGAAGTTATAGACTTTGGCTCAGGTATTGGTGTTAACTCTCTCGGTTATAACAACAAGGGTTGGATTAACGCAGTAATTGAACAACTTAATAAGGTTCAACATACATCAAACCTTTATTACAATTCTACTGTTTCGGAATATGCCGAAATGTTGACTTCAAAAACAGGATTTAACCGTGTTTTCCTTTGTAATTCAGGTGCTGAAGCAAACGAGTGTGCAATTAAACTCGCTCGTAAATACAGTTTTGATAAATACGGTGACAACCGTTACAATATAATCACTCTTGTCAACTCTTTCCATGGCAGAACAATGGCTACAATTACTGCTACAGGACAAGAGAATTATCACAAATTCTTTAATCCTTTTGTAGAGGGCTTTAGGTATTGTGAGTCAGGTAATACAGAGCAGTTTGTGGAAATGGCAGACGATACAGTTTGTGCAATAATCCTTGAAATTGTGCAAGGCGAGGGTGGCGTAGTGCCAACTGACTTTGATTTCCTTAAAACTGTTGAAAAAGTTTGTAAAGAGAAAGATATTCTTCTCATAATTGATGAAGTACAAACAGGAATGGGCAGAACAGGTAAGCTTTTCGCATACGAACACGCAGGCGTTTCTCCGGATGTTGTAACAAGCGCAAAGGGTATCGGCAATGGTCTTCCAATGGGTGCTTGTCTTTGTACCGAAAAATGTGCTAATATATTAACTGCAGGAACTCACGGTACAACCTTTGGTGGCAATCCAGTTGCCTGTGCAGGTGCAAAATATATTCTCGGTTGCTTAACTGATGACTTTATGAACGAAGTTACAGTAAAAGGGGAGTACATAAGAGGAAAACTTGCAGAAATCCCAGAAGTTAAATCTGTTACGGGGTTAGGTCTTATGCTCGGTATTGAATTAAAGACTAAAAACGCAGGTGAAATTGCAAAAAAATGCAGTGAAAACGGTCTTTTAATCCTTACAGCTAAAACAAAACTTCGTATGTTACCACCACTTGTTATTACCAAAGAAGAAATTGACAAGGGTATTGAAATATTAAAAAACATTATTGCAGAGGTATAAATTATGAAACATCTTTTAAGTATGCTTTCACTTTCAACTGAAGAGATTACAGATATTCTTAATCTTGCAGACCAGTTGAAATATGAAAATAAAAACCATATTATACACCACCGTCTTGCAGGCCAGACTCTCGGTATGATTTTCCAGAAATCATCAACCCGTACTCGTGTTTCTTTTGAAACAGGTATGTATCAGTTAGGTGGTCAGGCACTTTTTCTTTCAAACCGTGATTTGCAGATTGGTCGTGGCGAGCCTATTCAAGATACAGCAAGAGTACTTTCACGCTACCTTGACGGTATTATGATTAGAACATTCGAGCAAAGTGAAGTTGAAAACCTTGCAAAATATGGCTCTATTCCAATTATTAACGGACTTACAGACTTCTGTCATCCTTGTCAGGTGCTTGCTGACCTTATGACAGTCCGTGAACATAAAGGTCACCTTGACGGTCTTAAAATGACATATATCGGCGATGGTAACAATATGGCAAACTCACTTATTGTTGGTGGTCTTAAAATGGGTATGGATGTAACTGTTGCTTGTCCTGAAAATTATGACCCAGATAAGCGAGTTCTTGATTTCGCAAAAGACTATAAGGGATTTGGTCTTTATCGCGACCCTGTTGAAGCTTGTGCAGGTGCAGATGTAATCTTTACTGATGTGTGGGCATCAATGGGACAAGAACAAGAAGCATACGAAAGAAGACAAGTTTTCCAAGGTGTTTATCAGATTAACGAGAAAACTCTTGCAGCAGCAAATCCGGGTTGTATGGTGCAACATTGTCTTCCTGCACACCGTGGCGAAGAAATCACAGAAGAAGTGTTTGAATCACACGCAAACGAAATCTTTGACGAAGCAGAAAACAGACTTCACGCACAAAAGGCAGTAATGGTAACACTTATGGAGCGTAAGTAAATTATATTATAATTGGTAGGGCGGGGTCTTGACCCCACCGTTATCCTTTAATATGAAATTAAAATTGAAGGTCATTCTGAGCGAAGCGAAGAATCTCAAAAAAGTAGGGGCGATTCACGAATCGCCCTTTTTGTTTGACTTTTTATAAGTTTAGTGCTATATTTGACTAAGAAGATGTTTTTTATTGCTTTATTTGAAAGTAGGGAAAATATGGAGTACTTGAAGATTTTGAAAAAAGATAAGTTGGGAATGTTTATTTTTTCACTTTGCTCGATTATGGGGATTATTTTGTTTTTTAAGCGTAGTTTTATTGTTGTTTACAACTATTTTGCTTATGGAGATATGGGTTTATGGTCTGGTGATTTAGGACAATGTATAGTAATTTTAATTGGTGGAATTCCAGCAATAATATGTTACTTTTTAAAAATAATTGAATATATAGAAATTCTTAGTGATATAAAACGCCAACAACTAATAACAGAAGTTGTTGTATCGCTGAGTAAGCCAGATGTAACTGCTTTTGATAGATATAAACCTGGAAAAAAAGACGAAAATGACATTTACTACGTATGGAAAGTTAAGAATGAAAAAAACAAAAAACTGAAAATGACATATTTTAAGAATGTATTTTCGTTTGTTGGTAAGACAATTGGACATACATACGAAGTTACATATTACAAATATTCAAAAGTAATTGTTGATGTTAAAAAGATAAAATAGAACAAACACAAAGAGACGGTTCTTCTGTGCTCAATGATTAACGATTAAGTAGGGGCATGTCTTTATGCCTGTCCCTACTCTGGGCGATTTGCATCGCCCTTTTTGTTTGACTTTTTATAAAATTAGTGCTATATTTGACTTGAAGCAAGTGAAAATCAAATTAGATAATTGCGACTAGTATATAGGAGAGGAATTGTATGAAAAAATATCAGCCGAATAATGTTGAACCGATTGTTACAACGACATTTTTAATATTGTTATTGGTTGAACAAATATTATGGAAAATCTATCACCCGACAAGTGGTGTTGTAGCTGTGGCTCCAATTCTTTTCCTTAACATTTATGCTATATTTAAGGCAAAAAAAGATTGGAATAGCTATTATCTTGTTGATGACGATAAAATAACTTGTGTTTATAATGGTGGTCGCGAGCAAAAAACAATGTATTGGTCAGGGATTACAGAAGCAAAAGCTTTTGGTTGGAAATACTGTCCTTTAATGTGGAAAGCTTTTACTATTGATGATGGCAAAGATGTTATAATAATAAGAATGATTGGGTTAAAAGATTATCAAGAATTATGGACTTTTGCTTACGATAATATTCGTAAAAAATCACAATCAGTTATTACTAACAACAGTTTAGATAAAACAATAGCTAAATTAAAAAGCACAGAATGAAAAGTAGGGGCGATTCACGAATCGCCCTTTTTACTTGAATAAATAATTTTTCGAAAAAAGATAAAAATATTTGTAAAAAGTTGTTGACAAAACTGAATTCCTATATTATAATAATCAAGCCGTCAAAACGGCGGCTACATGGCGGCATAGCTTA
>CALBKQ010000169.1 GCA_937895645.1 uncultured Clostridia bacterium | reverse complement strand
CTCTTTTTATTACATAAAATTTTTTTAAAATGGCTTGACAAACAGTAACAGGTTTGTCACATCACTTAAGTTCTGCAATTTTTTCTTCAAGCTTCTGAACAAACTGACCGACAAAATAACCGTCAATGAATCGGTGGTTAACGTCAAGAGTCATATTGATAATATACTTGTCGTTTTGCTCAGTATATTTACCCCAGACAAGAATCGGTGCGGTGTCGTCCTTCAGCTTCGGGTCGGTGTAATCGCGCTCGTTTGAACACATTGTTATATCTGCCCAGGGAATGCAGGAAAATACAATCTGCGATTCTCTTAAGCCTCCGAGAGAATATACAGACAATGGGTTGTTTTCACTTTCCTCACGGGCTTTCCTGGCGAATTCAATAATATCACCCTCGCAGGGAAGTGAAACCATGTGAAAGCTTGTCGCACCCTTTTTCAAATCAGTAAAGCAAGGTACACGGCGGTCAATTTTAAACACCTTATTATCTTCAGTTTCAAGAAGAAATTCATCTGTTTCATTTATTGACTGTGTACATAAATATATGAGTGAATAATAGAAAGATATTTTGTTTTTTCTTGTAAATGCAAGCAGATTGGTTACATCAATATTAAATGCTACGCAGTAATGCGGAGTTGCAATGTTTGAATAAAACTCAAAATGTTCTTTTCTTTCCCAAGTATTTATATCAATTTCTTTTCTCATACAACCATCTCCGTAATAACTAATTTGTTCATATCATTATACCACACAAGTCCACTAAATTTCAATCCGTTTAAATACACCTGTACTTCAAAAGTAGCAGGTGCTTTTTTTATGCCTAAAATCGTGATTTTGGGTATATGAATACTGCGTTAGATTTTCTGTAGTTGGTCAAAATGACCAACTACCACTTGTGCTCTTATTTTCTTCAAAGGTCCATTTTGACCCTTTGATTTTATATCGTATTCCCCAGTGGGTCATCTTGGCCCACTGGAAGTTTTGTGTCAGATTTTTATAGTAGGTGACAAACATTGTCACCTACTAACTTTATATAAAAATATGATTGTGAAAAGAGTGTTTTTCGCAAGAGATTCCTTTCTCTGACGTGCTTGCAGCAGGTGTTTTATGAGCATAAAAATAACTGCCCTCACGTAGAGAGCAGTTGGAAGTATTCTGTTCGACAAATTGGAATTTGTTGAACAGTTCTATACATTGGGATTCGTTATGTTCTGTTAATCATCATTTGGCAAATACCATCCATGCTCACGATGTCGTGTTTTTGCGTTTGGATTTGCTTTTTGATATTTTTTATTACTTCTACGAATCATTTCATTATCATATCTGTTTAGTTTCCAATGATATTTATCATATTTTTTATCATCATAAGAACTATTTCTTTTTACTCTTATTTTTTCTCTATCTTTTGCCAATTTTTTATCTGATTTAGTTAATAAAAAAAGACTTTTTAATATTCCCATAAAACATCTCTCCTTAAAATTTCTTAATTGTATTATATCAAACAAATTAAAAATTTCTATAGATACAATTCGTCAAATTCTTATTTGGTACAATATAAGAGTAGTAACCCAATGCAAAAAACATTGT
>CALBKQ010000168.1 GCA_937895645.1 uncultured Clostridia bacterium | reverse complement strand
AGGACCGCATGTGTTAAGAAGATCAATAACCTGGTCACGAACTACCTTAGGGTTTGAACCAAGAACTGTAGGTCCACCTGCCTGAAGGAAGTCAAAGTACTTGTTGCCATCAATGTCATAAAGGTAAGCACCTTCAGCCTTTGTGAAAACAAGTGGGAATGGATAGTTGAATGCGAGGTTGTGCTGAACACCGCCAGGAATGATTGTTTTTGCTTCAGCAATCATTTCTTTTGATTTTGCACACTTCTTGTCATAATACTCTTCTTCATACTGCTTGAGTACGTCTGGCTTAATTGAATAAATTGGTTTTTCAATAAGCTCATCAAGCTGTCTGTTAATCTGAGCCGCATCATGATAATGTGCGATTGCAAATCTTGTATCTGCCATAATTTTTTACCCTCCGTTTTATAAAGATGGAATTTATATCCGTTTTAAGCGGATAAATGTTCATATTAATTATAACACTATTTTTCAATCTGTCAAACATTTTTTGGAAATTACTTTTATAAAATAGTTAAAAAATATCTACAATATGCAAAATGGCTTAAAATCAAGGACGTTTTAGTTAAAAAACATCTATTTAATAAAATCAATATGGTTTTAAGTACGAAAAATAACCACCCTTTTTGTAAGAGTTATACAACAAACAGGGTGGAAATGTATCTAAAATATAGAATTTTTAGGTTTATTATAGTTTATAGATAAAAATTAACTATTTACACTGTTTTGAGAATAAATCAGTCATTAAACGAGATGCATCTTTGTTGTTGAATGCAGTAGGGGAGTTTTTGAAGTTTTTAAGATTTTCCCAACGCGCCTCATATTCATTGATTTTCTCCTGTGGTATTGTAAAATCGAATTTGCAGAATTGTTTTACAATTATTTCTAGATTTTCAGGAGTTGTGCCCATAGCATCAAAAAACATTTTATGAAGTTCTGGCTTTGATTTTTCTGCCTCTTTAAGATATGCGGGAATAAATACTGCACAAGCAAGACCGTGTGGTACGTTAAAATCTTCAGTTAATGCATAACCCATACCGTGTGGAAATCCCGTGCCACCTTTGTTAAGGGCAAATCCTGCATAAAGCGATGCATAGTAGAGCGTGTCACGGTGGTCAGTTGATGGTAAATCGTTACTTTTACTTAACTTTTCTAATACAGGGTAAATCATTTTAACTGAAATTAGTGCAAATTGTTGTGCAAGGAAATCCCCGCGAGGTGAAAAAGCAGACTCTACTGCGTGGGCTAAAGCATCAAGCACAGTTGAAACAGTTGTGTAATATGGCACAGAATATGTGTACTTTGCATCTGCAAAAGCGTATTTTGCATAATAATTTTTACCACTTACGCTTTGCTTTCTGCCATTTTCACGGGTGAGCACAGAAACGCCCGAAACCTCACTGCCTGTGCCTGAAGTTGTGCCAATAACTGCAAGGGGAAGTGGTGGATTTACGACAGTTTCAGTATAAATACCGTCATTTACAATGGGTGGGTTTGTGGCGTAAACG
>CALBKQ010000167.1 GCA_937895645.1 uncultured Clostridia bacterium | reverse complement strand
GTGCAGTAATAATCAAAATCTCCGGTAGTACTCGCCAATCTCATAACTCTTACTCTTCTCCATAAATCGTCTTCTTCGCGCATCCAAATCTGTAAGCATCATTCAGAAGTCCGTAGTAGCTCTCCTCATCTGTATAAAGCCATGCTGCTGTCATATATCCTCTGATACTTTCTTCTTTAACAGTTTCCTTACAATATCTCATTGTCTCTCTTGAATTGGTAATTTTTTTGCCCCAAGTCGAACTTGTTGGAGCTTGTTCATAACCCCATTCACCACGTTTGTTGTAAAGTTGAATCTTCTCTTTATGTGCGTTTTGGAAGATACTGTCATAGTACCAATTGGAAATTAATACTTCCTTCGGTACTTTCTTACAGAACTCTTCTTCTCCTCCAAAGCTCTCTACCGCATGTGCATCAATCCACATCCATGGGCGAACGCCTCTATCTAAACAGATTTTAAACAATTTAAGTGCATCTTCCATCTGCTGATATGGTGCACGAACAACAGCGAATGGGTAATACGGTTGATTTTCAATTCTCTCTTCGTCTAATCCAAGATGGAAGAATTCCGGTGTATCAAATAATTCAAAATCTTTAGCAACACGTATGATTTGTTGAGATTTTGTAACACCTGGTTTATTGCCAACTTCCGCTGTTTGTTTTTTAGCAATCTTATTTATATTTAAAAAGGATATTATTGAATTAATACAAAGCTGCTATAAATATTTATTCTTAAAAAGAAGAACTGAAAAAGCTACTGATGATTTTATGTATATCATTAAATTAATAATCAGTACTATACCAGTCGGTATAACAGGAATATTATTTTTAACTGTACAAGTATTACCTTTAACAGAAGAATGTGAAGTTGGTGGAACAACTAATCCATATGGAACTACAAAACTTATGATAGAAGGTATTTTAAGGGATTTATACAAATCGGATAATACCTGGAGTATAGCAATTCTTAGATATTTTAATCCTATTGGAGCTCATGAAAGTGGTATAATTGGCGAAGACCCAAATGGTATTCCAAATAACCTTATGCCATATATTACTCAGGTTGCAATCGGCAAGTTGCCATATCTCAATGTTTTCGGTGACGATTATAATACTCATGATGGTACTGGTGTACGTGACTATATTCACGTTGTAGACTTAGCACTCGGTCACGTTAAGGCGGTTGAAAAAATCCTTAAAGATGAGCCAAAAGTTAATGTTTATAACTTAGGTACAGGTAACGGATATAGTGTTCTTGATATTGTTAAAGCATTTGAACAGGCTTCAGGACAGAAAATTGAGTATAAAATTGCTCCTCGTCGTCCTGGTGACCTTGATGTTTGCTATTCAGACGCATCAAAAGCATTAAATGAACTTGGTTGGAAAGCAGAACGCGGACTTCTTGAAATGTGTGAAGATTCATGGCGTTGGCAAAGCAATAATCCAAACGGATTTGATGATTAAAAAATATTAAAATACTAAAGTAAAGGGTGATTCAAGTGAAAAAAGGTTTATTAGTAGGAATAGGTGCAGTTGTTCTTGTTGTTATTCTTGTAATTGGCGGTTTAGTCGGCACATACAACGGACTTGTTGATAAACAAGCAGAAGTTGAAAAAGCTGACGCTCAGATTCAAACTTATTTACAACGCCGTGCAGATTTAATTCCAAATCTGGTAAATACAGTTAAGGGTTATGCTTCTCACGAAAATGAAGTTTATACGGCTCTTGCAGATGCCCGTGCAAAACTTAATTCAGCATCAAATGCAGAAGAATATACCGAAGCACTTGAAAGCTATGATTCTGCAATTTCACGACTCTTGGTAGTTGTTGAAAATTACCCTGAACTTAAAGCGAATCAAAATTTCATTTATCTTCAGGATGAATTGACAGGAACGGAAAATAGAATTGGTACTGCACGAAAAGATTATAATGATGCAGTTACAGAGTATAATAAGTCAATCAAAAAATTCCCTACAGTAATTTTTGCAGGAATATTAGGCTTTGATGAGGCAGAACTTTTTGAGGCAAGTGATAATGCACAAAACGTTCCTATTGTTGATTTTGAGTAAAGAAGATATGAAAAAGTATAATAAAATTTTAACTGTTACTTTAATATTGTTAATTCTTTTGTCATTTTCATCAATGGCAATAGATTTACCAAAACCCACAAATAATTTCTTTGTAAACGATTTTGCAGATGTTATTGATGATAATGTAGAAAATGAACTTCAATCTATTGGTGCAAGTCTTTACAAACAAACAACTGCACAAGTAGTCGTTGTTACAGTTGACTCTCTTGATGGATATGATGTAGAGGAATATGCTCTTGAATTAGGTCGCGAGTGGGAAGTAGGCAGTAAAGAAAGTAACAACGGTGTAGTTTTGCTTTTATCTGTAAATGAACGTCAGGTGACAATTCAGGTTGGTTATGGCCTTGAAGGGTGTCTTCCAGATGGTAAAACAGGTAGAATTCTTGATACATACGCAATTCCATATTTAAGAGCTGACGATTTTTCATCAGGTCTTGCAAGTGCATATAAAGCTATTGCTAATGTTATATGTGTTGAATATGGTATTGAACTAGAGAACCTGAACTTTGAAGATTATAATAACGATTATAATTTTGAAATGTCTGATGATGAAATAGTTATAATCTTTATTGCGATATTTATGGTAATTGCAATATTTTCTTTTATAGTATTCAAATGTAACGGTGGTGGCTCAAATCATGGTGGCGGAACACACTATGGTGGCGGTCGTTATTATGGCGGAACTACCTATCGTGGCGGTTTCGGTTCAGGCAGTGGAGGATTCCATAGTGGTGGCGGATTCCGTGGTGGCGGAGGAGGCTTCCGCGGAGGTGGAGGTTCATTTGGTGGCGGAGGCTCGTCACGAGGATTCTAAGGGGATATTATGAGAGTATTTGATTTTGATAACACAATTTATGATGGCGAAAGCGGAATGGATATCTTTCTTTATTACTTGAAGAGAGACCCAAAAGGTGTAGCAAAGTTTGTTCCGAAATTTATGGAAGGCTTTCTTAGATATAAACGTCATATTATTACTATTGAAGAGGTTAAAACTGAATATGCTTCTTATGTAAAAGAATACTTTGAACGAATTGAAAACATTCAAGAGGATTTTGAACGTTTTTGGGATATAAACGAAAAAAATATCAAGTCTTTTTATCCTAAAATCCAAAAAGAAGATGATGTTATTCTTTCAGCTTGTCCTTATTGCCTTTTAAGTATAATGACAAACCGTCTTGGTGTTAAAAACGTAATTTCTACAGAACTTGATGCTAAAACAGGCGAAATTGGTGAAATCTGTTATAACGAAAATAAAGTTAAAATGTTTCGTGATGTTTATGGTGATGTTGAAATTGATGAGTTTTATACCGATTCAATGAGCGATAAGCCAATGATGGATATTTCAAAAACAGTATTTCTTGTTGATGGTGAAAAACTTATTAAAATTAAAAAAGATGGAGTTTATCTTAACGAGAAATTTGAATGACAATTAAATTTGAGTAGGTTGGGCAGTTGCGCAAATCTTTGATTTGTGAGGAAAGTCCGAGCATCACACAGCAGGGTAACGGCTAACGGCCGCCGAGGGTGACCTTAGGGAAAGTGCATAGAAAATTACCGCCACTTTATGTGGTAAGGGTGGAAAGGTGAGGTAAGAGCTCACCGGCGTTGCAGAGATGTAACGGCCGAGCAAACCCTACCCGATGCAACATCGACCGAAGTTGTCAGCTGGGCAGATACTTCGACGGATGGCTAGAGGCACATAGCAATATGTGTCGCAGATAGATAATTGCCTTAAACGACAGAACTCGGCTTACAGACCTACTCATTTTAATAAAAAAGCCCGTAAGGGCTTTTGTTTTTAACAAAATAAAATAGAACCTCGTATAATGTGTTGAGGTGATTTTTAATGTTAGATGCATTTGTAGGGTCCGTTTTATTGTTCTTAACCCTATTAGGAACTGTTGCAATTTGTTATATTATTATGCTAAAATTGTTGATACCTAAAAGTGATGGGGTTTATTACATAGTTTTACCGTGTAATCAGAATACAAAAAATGTCCGCAAAAAAGCATACGGAACAAGAATTAAACTTAATTTGTTGGGTGAAGATTGTTATTCTAAAGTTGTTGTTCTTGATTCAGGTATTACAGAAAGTGAAAAAGCAGATTTACTAGAAATTTGCAAAGAAAGTAATGGGATTTATCTTGTCCCAAAAGAGTATATGAAGGATTACTTTGATGGAAGAATTTGAAACAAAAATCAAAATAACGGGTACAGTAACAGATATAACTTATCATAATGATGTGAATGGTTATACTGTTTTTGTAGTTGATAATGATGAAGAAGAACTTACTGTTGTAGGTACGGTTGCTGATTTGAAAATGGGCGACCGTGTTGAAATAGTAGGGGATTATGTATATCATTCTGTATATGGCAGACAGTTTAAGGCTGATTTCTGCAATGCACTTATGCCCGAATCCATTGAAGATTTATACCACTATCTCGCAAGTGGTGCAGTAAAGGGTATAAGAGAGTCAACTGCACTTAAAATTATTGACAGATTCCAAGAAAATACTTTTGATATTCTACAGTATGAACCTGAAAGACTTGCTGAAATCAAAGGTATCTCTCTAGAAAAAGCAAAGAAAATTGGCAAAGAGTACAATGCTCAATGTTCAACAAGAGCATTGATTATTGCACTCTCAAAATATGGGTTAAAAACAAGCGAATGTATTACTGCTTTCGATAAATTAGGTAAAAACGCAGTTGAAATTATCGAAAACAATCCGTACGTTCTTTGCGAGGGTGACAACAGAATATCCTTTGAAAGAGCAGAGCAGATTGCCGATATGTTACCAAAAAAACCTGATTCGCATTATAGAATTGAGGCAGGAGTGCTATATGTAGTTAATCATAATTTCAGAAACGGTCATACCTGTCTGCCGTTTGAAAAATTATTTGTTCCGTCAGGTGATTTGTTAGGCGAAAGTCGTGATAGTATTGAAATTGCAATCGATAATCTTTTAAGCACAAAAAGACTTGTATGTGAAAAAATCGGTGGTCGTGATTTCATATTTTTGCCTGAAGCATATAACGCTGAAAAGTCAATCGCCAAAAGACTTAATGTATTGCTTAAATACCCACCTGAAAATCCCATTGATGTGAATAAATACATAGAAATAATTGAAAAATCTTCTCAAATTGAATATGCCGAAAAACAAAAAGAAGCAATTAAAACTGCAGTAAATAAAGGTGTTCTTATTTTGACAGGTGGTCCCGGTACAGGAAAGACCACCACCCTTAACGGTATTATCAATATGTTTGAAAAAGATTATCTTGATATTGCACTTTGTGCCCCAACAGGCCGTGCAGCACAAAGAATGACAGAAGCAACAGGCAGAAACGCAACAACAATCCATCGACTCTTAGAAGTTGAGTGGGGTGAGGGTGATAAACCTGTTTTCAAGCGCAATCTTCGTAACCCTCTTGATTGTCAGGCGGTAATCGTTGACGAGATGTCAATGGTAGATGTTTTCTTGTTTTCGAGCCTTTTAGATGCTCTACCATTTGGTTGCCGACTTATAATGGTAGGTGACAGTGACCAGTTGCCGTCTGTAAGTGCAGGTAATGTGTTAAAGGATTTAATTGAAAGCGGACTTATGCCTGTTGTTGAACTTAAAGAGATTTTTCGCCAAGCAATGAACAGTAATATTGTTAAAAATGCCCACGCAATAGTTAATGGTGAGCATATTGAGACTGATTATAAAGACGGTGATTTTTTCTTTATGCACCGCCATTATCCTCTTGATGCAGTCCGTACTATAAAAGACCTTTGTACAAAAAGACTTCCCGATGCGTACAGCTTTGACCCTGTAACACAGATACAGGTGCTTTGTCCCTCAAAAAAAGGTGACACAGGTACTGCAAATCTTAATCAGGTGTTGCAAGAAACTCTTAACCCGTCAGAAAAAGGAAAAGCCGAGTATAACACAGGTTATCGTGTATTCCGTGAGGGCGATAAAGTTATGCAGACCAAGAATAATTATAATATTCATTGGGAAACTCAAAGTGACGAGGGCGACGGAATATTCAATGGTGATATAGGATTTATTGAAATAATTGATATTGCCCATGATGCTATTGTTATTGACTTTTCAGGTAAAAGGGCTACATATACTAAAGAACAACTTACTGAAATTGAACTTGCTTATGCTATAACTGTACACAAAAGTCAAGGTAGTGAATTCGACGCAGTTGTAATTCCAGTGATTTCAGTAAATAATAAACTTTGTTATAGAAATTTACTCTATACTGCAGTAACAAGAGCGAAAAAGTTGTTAATTCTTGTTGGCACAACGGGGTGCCTTAACAGTATGATAGAAAATAATAAGACACAACTTCGCTACTCATCACTAAAACATTTTATGCTTGACAATTAATTTGTCAGGTGTATAATATGAATTAAGCCAAGAAAATTCAATAAATTGGGTGCTGACGGTAAGTCGGCTGAGATTAGAGTTATTCCACTCTTGACCATTGAACCTGATACGGATAATGCCGGCGTAGGAAATTCTTCATTCAGCCTTGCGGTATTCCTTGGCTGAATTTTTTTATTTGGAGGAAAAAGAGAATGAAAAAGAAAAATCTATATTGGTTGGTTGAAAGCGCAATTATGATTGCACTTGCAGCAGTTTTAGAACTTGTATCAAAGTCAATTATTCCCGAATTAACTTTCGGGGGACAAATCACAATCGTCAGTATGCTTCCTGTTGTGCTTGTAGCTTGGAAGTATGGCATGGGTAAAGGACTTATTACGGGTTTTATTTACTCATTAGTTCAGATGGTAATGGGTGTGAGCACAATTAGTAAAATGATTTTACCAACATCTGACGAGTATCTTGGAAGTCTTGTGAATATTGTACTTATGTTTATATTTGATTACGTACTTGCATATACAGTTCTTGGTCTTTCATCTATGTATAAAAAAGTAATCAAAAAAGATTATATCTCGTTACCACTTGGAGCCTTTACAGTACTTTTACTTCGTTATATCTGCCATATTGTTTCAGGGTACATTCTTTTCGGCGCTTGGGCAGAATGGTTCTTCACACAAGATGGTTTCTACTCATGGGGTGAAACAATTATGAATACCTTTTCAGGTAACGGACTTTCATTTATTTATTCAATCATATATAACGGTTTTTATATGATTCCTGAAATTATAATTACAACAATCGTTGCTATTGTAATTGGCAAAATTCCACAAATTACAAAAACAAAAGCATAAAGAAAAATCCCTTACTCATAGCGAGTAGGGGATTTACTATTATTCATCAAATCTTCTGTCAAAACTCCTGTATTGAATTGCTTCAGTAATATGCTTTGTATCTATAATTTCGCTTTTATCTAAATCGGCAATTGTTCTTGCAATCCGCAGTACTTTATCATATGCACGGGCAGAAAGTGACAACCTTTCAAAAGCAGTTTTTAGTATGAATAAAGCGTTTTCAGTCAGTTGACAGTATTTTCTTGTATTTGCAGCGTCCATTTTTGCATTGCAGGTAATTTTTGTACCCTCAAAACGCTTGTGCTGAATAGCCCTCGCTTTTTCAACTCTTTTCTTGATTTCACTTGATGGTTCAGATTTATGATTTCCCGAGAGATTTTCAAAATCAACGGGTGGTACATTGATATGTATATCGAGTCTGTCAATAAGTGGACCGCTTACACGATTTAAGTATCTTTGTGCTGCACCATTTGAACAAGTGCACGGGCGTGTAGGGTGTCCATAATAACCGCAGGGACAAGGGTTCATAGCACAAATCATCAGAACTGAACAAGGGTATTGAAATTTAGCCGCAGCCCTTGAAATGCTAATAACACCATCTTCAATAGGCTGACGCAATACTTCAAGTGTGTTTCGTGTAAATTCAGGTAATTCATCAAGGAATAAAACTCCGTTATGTGCTAAAGACACTTCACCGGGTCGCGGTATTGCACCGCCACCTGAAAGCCCCGCAGGAGATACCGTGTGATGAGGTGAACGGAATGGTCTTGAACGAATAAGCGAAATGCCACTGGGTAATGCGCCTGCAATAGAATAAATGTTTGTAGTTTCAATAGATTCTTCAAATGTCATATCTGGTAAAATTGAAGGCATCCTTTTAGCAAGCATACTCTTACCTGAACCGGGAGGGCCAACCATCAGCGCATTATGTCCACCTGCTGCCGCAATTTCCAATGCTCGTTTAACTTCTTCCTGACCGCGTACATCAGCAAAATCAGGAATGTTAACAGGGTTATAGTATTCTGTATAACTTTCAGTAGAAACAGGTTGAATTTCATCCATACCTGTAAGATGTTTTAATAGTTGGAATACAGTTTTTACAGGGTAAACTTCAATTCCCTTAACTACTGCACCTTCACTAGTGTTTTCAACAGGTATAAAAATCTTTTTAATACCATTTTTCTTGGCGCAAAGAACCATTGGTAAAACACCATTTACTTTGCGAAGTTCACCGTCAAGAGAAAGTTCACCAATAAATGCCATATCATCAGTAACACCTTTTATTTGGTCATTTGCACAAAGTAATGAAATAAGAATAGGTAAGTCATAAAGTGGACCTTCCTTTTTCATATCAGCAGGTGCAAGATTTACTGTTATTCTGCTTACAGGGTATTGAAGATTTGCATTTTTGATTGCAGAACGCACTCTTTCACGACTTTCAGAAACTGCTGTATCGGGAAGTCCTACAATATCAAATCGTGGAAGTCCGCCTGAAATATCTGCCTCAACAATAACTTTGTAGGCTTCCATTCCGAAAAGGCCAAGACTTGTAACCTTTGCAAACAAAACAATCACATCCTTGAAATTACTTATTTAATTATACAATACATATTGTTATATTTTCAATAAAAAAATAATATATATTTTGTATTTACTTTTGCATCTATTTGGCGTAAAATATATTTAGTTAAATTTAGGAGGTATTGTTGTGAACGATATCAACAAACTTTATGAACAATGGCTTTCTTCAGCAACAGCAGATGCTGACTTAATCCCTGAACTTGAAAGTGTTAAGGGCGATAATGAAGCAATTCTTGACCGTTTTTATAAAAATCTTGAATTTGGTACAGCAGGACTTCGTGGAGTTATCGGTGCAGGCACAAATCGTATGAATGTTTACACAGTTAATCAGGCAACTCAAGGACTTGCAGATTACCTTAATGAAACATTTTCTAATCCTTCGGTTGCAATCGCTTATGATTCAAGAATTAAATCAAAAGAGTTTGCAGAAAGTGCTGCAGGAGTTTTAGCGGCAAATGGTGTTAAAGTGTATATTTATCCTGAACTTGTGCCAACTCCAATGCTTTCTTTTGCAGTTAGAAGACTTGAATGTTCATCAGGTATTATTATTACTGCAAGTCATAATCCATCAAAATATAATGGTTTTAAGTGCTATGACCCTAATGGCTATCAGATGACTGATGAAGCCGCTGCAAAAACTTATGAATATATTCAGAACATTGATATGTTCACAGGTGTTAAAACAATGAGCTTTGAAGACGCATTGGCAGAGGATATGGTTGACTTTATTGAAGATTGGCTTTATGACGAGTTTTATGCAAAGGTCAGTGCTTGTCTTGTAAATCCTGATTCAATAAAAAAAGCAGACCTTAAAGTGATTTATACACCACTTAATGGTGCAGGTAACAAACCTGTTCGTAAAGTTCTTAAAATGGCGGGTATTACTGATGTAACTGTTGTTAGAGAACAAGAAAAACCAAATGGTAACTTCCCAACTTGTCCTTATCCTAACCCTGAAATTCGTCAGGCATTTGAATGTGCAATTGAAACCGCAAAAGGCACTGATGCTGATTTACTTCTCGCTACTGACCCTGACTGTGACCGCGTAGGTATTGCAGTGCGTGACGGTGATGATTATGTTCTTATGACAGGTAATGAAGTTGGTGCAATGCTTTGCGAGTATCTTCTTTCAACTCTTAAAGAACAAAACAAATTGCCTGCAAATCCTGTTGTAGTTAAATCTATTGTTACAACACCACTTATTGAGGCAATCTGTAAAGAATACGGAGCAGAAGTTGCTGATTTGCTTACAGGATTCAAATATATCGGTGAACTTATTACAAACCTTGAAAAACAGGGTAAAGAAGAAAATTTCGTAGTTGGTATGGAAGAATCTTACGGTTATCTTCGTGGAATTCATGCTCGCGATAAAGATGCAGTTGTAGCATCTCTTATGATTTGTGAAATGGCGGCTGTGTATAAACTTAGTGGTATTTCTCTTAAGGAGTTTATGGATAGTATCTACAAAAAATATGGTATGTATCTTAATACTGTTCTTAATTTTGCATTTGAGGGTGCAAGTGGAATGCAGAAAATGGCGGATATTATGAACTCACTACGCGAAAATGCACCAACATCTTTTGCAGATAAAAAAGTTGTAAAAGTTGCCGACTATAAAGAAAGTATCATTAAAGATACAATAACAGGGGAGAATGCAGTAATAAATCTTCCTAAATCAAATGTACTTTCATATTCACTTGAAGATAACAGTAAAGTTATTATTCGTCCATCGGGCACAGAACCTAAAATCAAGGTTTATATTACTGCTTGTGGTAACACAAGAGCAGAATCAGAAGAAAAAACAACACTTATTTCTGAAGATGCTAAAAAACTTTTAGGAGTATAACGAATGAATAGAGAAAAGTTTATAAAAGGTGTTGCAATTTTTCTTGCAGTGCTTATGTTAGCAAGTACGGCAACTGTTGTTTTACAAATGTTTATATAATGAAATTAGCCACAGATTTTTCTGTGGCTTTTTTGTTGACTAAATTTGACTTCTTTTGTGAAAATTATACATAATTTTTAGTTGACATTTGATTTTTTTGTGCTATAATTTATTTAATATGACCATGTGTGTTATTTAACAGATGTTTTTAGAGGTGAATTGTAAGATATGGGTAATATTATTGATGATAATATTCTTGTATCCCGTGCAAAATCCGGTAATGCCGAAGCACTTACAGTTTTACTTGAAAAATATTCTGAAAAAATAATGCAGAAATCACTTACATTCAAAAATCTTAACGGTCTTGAAAGTGATGACCTTTATCAAGAGGGTATGATAGGCTTTGTAGCGGCAGTTTATTCTTTTGATGAAAAATTTGGCGTTCAGTTTTTTACATACGCAAATACTCTTGCGGTGAGAAAAATGCTTTCTGCAATCCGTAAAGCAAATAACAAATCAAATCTTCCTTTGCAATATTATGTTTCTTTAGAAGATGAAACTGAAATACTTTCACATTTACCAAATCCTGAAGAAATTGTAATATTTAATGAAGAACTTGATTTAATAAATGATTTTATTGAAAATAATTTTTCAAAGTCTGAAAAAAAGGTGTTCAGACTTAATATTGCAGGTTTATCGTATTCTGAAATTGCAGATATTTTAGATTGTGATGAAAAATTTGTGGATAATGCACTTCAAAGAATTCGCAGAAAACTCCGCAAGTTAGATATGTAAATACGCCCTTAACTCAAAGAGGAGCATTGTTTCAATGATTACGGTGCAATTCCGTATAGGGTAAAAATAATTTAAGCGAGGTACTAAAAATGTACGAAGACAAAACACTCACCTGTAAAAATTGTGGAAACGAGTTCGTTTTTACTGCAGGCGAACAGGAATTCTATGCAGAGAAAGGACTTGTAAACGAGCCAAAGGTGTGTAAAGAGTGCCGTATTGCCCGTAAGAATGCTAACCGTGGCGAAAGAGTTTATCATACTGCTGTATGTGCATCTTGTGGTGGCGAAGCAAAAATTCCTTTTGAACCAAAAGATGACAGACCTGTTTATTGCAGTGATTGCTTTGCAAAAATGAAAGCTGAATAATTTTTATAATTTCAAAAAATTAAGCACGGGACTTATAAAAGTCTCGTGCTTTTTTGTATATTCTTCTTTTCATTCGGCAAAATATTCTGGGAGGAAGAAATATGATTTTTTTGAAAGCTTTTTTAGTCGGGGGACTAATTTGTGTAATAGGTCAGTTGCTAATTGACTGGACAAAACTTACACCTGCAAGAATTCTTGTTTCATTCGTAGTGATTGGGGTAATACTTGGTGGATTAGGTGTATATCAGCCATTAGTTGAATGGGCAGGTGCTGGTGCTACTGTGCCACTTACAGGATTTGGTAATACATTAGTACAAGGAACAAAAGATGCACTTCGTGAAGAAGGTGCATTAGGAATAATAACAGGGCCACTCTCTTCTGCATCTGTTGGTATAACTGTTGCAATGGTGTGTGGTCTGATAGTTGCATTTATAACAAAACCTAAATCAAAATAAAAAAGGACTGCTTTCGCAGTCCTTAAATGCTTTAATAATTTTAAGCAACAGTTTCTGAAACGAATGTGTCATCACAGCATGAGCAAGAAACATAATTTTCAGCATCATTACCGATAACAACTTTCTTACTGTCAACATATTTCTTGATAAGAATATATGCAGCAACAGCCACAGCAGCAATACCAACAATAACAGCAATAACTTTCAAAGCCTT
>CALBKQ010000166.1 GCA_937895645.1 uncultured Clostridia bacterium | reverse complement strand
TAAGGTTTGCAAGACCTTCCAATGCACTTAAGGAGGTAAGCTGATTGTGGCTGCCGTCAATGGTCACCAGCGCGCAGTCCGCTGGGAAGGTGGGGAGGGCGATGACCTGGTTGTGGGAGAAGTTGAAATTAAACAAGATGAGGCGGTGCGAAACGCAAAAAAATATCTTGAAAAAATTGGATACACAAATCTTAAAGAAAGCTATTACTTTACAGATGACGGAATATGCACAGTAAACTTTGCAAGTGACGATAAAGGTATAGTTGTTTACCCTGATTTAATAAAGGTAAGTGTAAGTCTTGAAAATGGTGAAATCTTATCATTTGATGCAACCGGATATGTGCATAATCATCATAGCCGTAAAACATTCACCCCAACTCTTACCGAAGCACAAGCAGTATCAAAAATTAACAATACACTTGAAGTAATTGACACACAGCTCTGCATTATTCCTACCGACTGGAAAACAGAACAATACTGCTATGAAATCCATTGTAAGACACAAGAAGAACAAGAGTTACTTGTATATATCAATTGTGAAACAGGCGAAGAGGATAATATTTTAATTTTGCTTTACAGTGATGGCGGTGTACTCACAAAATAGTATAAAACCGATTATCACGAGAAATAATATAAACACCACTGTTTAAGGAGGGATTACAGTGAAAAAAGCAGCGATTGTTATGGTAATGGTAGCGGCTTTACTTTGTGTTTTCCTTGTCGGTTGTAATAACACAGAAGACGGTAAGGTAAGCGATACAAACACAAGTACAAGCACAACCAACAGAACAAGCACTACTACAAACAATGCGAACAACAACACAAACAACAATACAAATGGCAACGCAAACAACGATAATGATATGAGAAATGATATCAGTAACGGTGTAAGCAACGCAGGTAATGCCGCAGGTGATGTGGTTGACGGTATCGGTGAAGCCGCATCTAACATCGGTAATGGTATCAGTAACGGTATTCGTGATATTACAGGCTAAAAAATAATGCTGATGTTATGTTCTAACATCAGCATTGTTTTACATATTCAGTTTTTGCTTTTTCTCCATTTGCTTCCAGCTGATAAATCCATACATATCATTTGCGAAAAATACAACAAAACAGATTACTACTGACAAATATGATTTATCTGTTAATGATGCAAGTAGCCACAGTACAATCAGTACCAAATCATTCATAGCATAAGCAAGTGCGAAGTATGGACTTCTTCTGAATGTAAGATATACAGCTAAAAAGCTTGTTGTAACAGATACTGTACTTGGTATAAGATTTGTTGTATTAAAATACTCAAGTATAAAATAGAAGATAATTGTCACTACAAGCGTTAAAATAAACATAAACAGTATTTCTTTTTTCTGTAATCGATTTACTTTTACTTCTGCTTTATTGTCTTTATAAGGATTTTTAAGCCACGAAATGAGTGCTATAAACGCCATTGGGAAGGTCATTCCAAGGTATGTAATCATCTCACCATAATAGGCAAAACCATAAGAGATAATCCCGTATAAAAGTCCGAAAACCATTGTCAGTAATTGACCTATGGGATTACCCTTTGCGTTAAAAATCAAGAAAGTTGCACCAATTAATGATGCTACTAAAGTCATATAATTTTCACGGTCAAAAAGGCAAAATGAAACCATTATTAAAAACACTGATGAAGACCATAACCCTATTTCAAATTTTGTAAAATAATTAAGCAATCTTTTCATAAAAGCTCCAAAAAAAATAACATTCACGGTATATCTTCAAAGACCTAACGATATACCCGTGAATGCCAATATTTGCATCACACTACCCGGTGGCAGTACAATATTTAATTCTGATAATTAATTTGTTGTTTACATTCAAGATTATATATCAACAATTCACTTGTGTCAAGGTTTTCGTTATACATATTGACTGCTGTAATCTGATTGTTTTCATAAGTTGTATAATAGTAAATACCCTTATCAGTATTACAACAGGAAGTATAGATTGTAGTCATAAAACTGTCACCTGCTCTGACGGTGCCTTTTGTTTGTGTGACCGTACCAAGAATGTGAAAAAACTGACTTATACTTTCATTTTCACTTTCACCACAAACTGAGTTCAGTCGTGTGAAAACTGCACGGACAAAGCGGGACATTGAAGAATTGTCCCCTGGAAGTCCTAGAGCACCCATTCCCCTACTGTATTTATTAAAATCAAATCCCTCAGCAAATCGTGTTTCAGGCTCTTCACGGGTTAAGCTCATATAATTGTTTAGATTAAAAATCTGCGTCGGGAAATCAGGATTATTAGTCAACACACTTACGGGGTTATAATAAATCTTCAATCCCTCATCAACACACTCAACTGTAATTGAAGACTCTCTGTCTGAAATCATAAAATGAAGTGGTGTAGACTTAAAATCATCGTTAAAATCAGCAGAAATAATATTAGTGTTGTATAACAACTCTTTTGACTCCTCAACGCTTTCACATTTGCTTAAAACCCATGGGATAAGTTCAAAAGGACAAATATTGTTTTTCTGATGGTCAAAATCTTTATATACTGTTTTATCAGGGAAATTAAGCCCTGACATTGACAATCCTTTTTCGTTAGTTGCTTCGTAATACAGGGGGTAATCGTCAACAACCGTTGCCATTCCAATCATAGCAAAATGATTGTTTACAGGCTTTTGGTAACGGAACTCAAAGGGGTATTCTCTTGGGGTTATGACCACCTTTTCATCATAGGAATATTCCAAATCGAGCGTTCTGCCAAAATAATGGTCTTTTGTTAAAAATGAAATTGAAGTACACATTTTAATCTCTCCTTTTGAGTATTATGTGTACTTCAACTGTAATTATTTTTTATTTAATGCTTTAATTGTTATTTCATTTGCAACATACAAGCCTACGCAAAGTGCAAGTAATACAAATGGTGTAATACTGAATGTGGTTGCAGTTGCCACAAAGCCAAAAAGTAATTGAATTGCAAATCCTATACCATAAGCACCGCCCATATGAAAACCCGTGATGTCGGCTGAATACTCTTTGCCAAAACGGTCAGGCACACTATGTAATATACTTGGGAATATTGGTCCGAAGCCAACACCGATAAGAAGCAGACCTACAAGTGAAATATTGCCAATTGGAAGTGCTAAAAGAACCATACCAACAAAAGATGTTGTAACACCTAGACGAATCATTGTATTGTCGTTTGCTTTCATTGAAATAAAGCCAGAAATAAATCTGCCCACCATAATTCCGCCAAAATAAAGTGAAACCCATTTTGCAGCTTCATCAGGTTTTAACGCATGAACATGAACAAGAAACGACGCACCCCATGTACCAATCAAGAATTCCATACTGCAATAAAGGCCTTGGGAAATCAAGCTTGTAAGTACACCCTTAATCTTAAGAATGTCGAAAAAACCTTTTTTATTTTCAGGTGCAGTTTCTTCTTGGGCTTCACTTTCTTTAATTGTTCTCCATTTTTTAAGAGAAAATGCAATTACAACTGCAATAGAAAATTGTAAAAGTGCAATTACTCTGTAGCCATTTCTCCACGCACCAAAAGAACCTGTAAGGAACAAAGACATAATAAGAGGACTGATGGTAACGCCAACACCCCAGAAAGCGTGAAGCCAATTCATGTGCTGTGCTTTATAATGGAGTGATACAAAGTTATTAAGTGCTGTATCGATTACACCCGCACCATATCCAAGAATAACCGTACCAAGCATCATAACAATAATATTAGGTGCAAGACTCATACATAACAGTCCTAATGCTGTAAGTAACGTTGAAACAAAAGTAACATTTGCTGTACCGAATTTGCGTATTAGTTTACCTGCAATAAAACTTACACCACCTGTGCAGATGCCCGTAATAATACTATAGAATGATGCAAAATTTTCTTGAATTCCAAACTCTGTATGAACAACGGGCCACGCCACACCAAATAGTGAGTCAGGCAAACCTAAAGATATAAAAACAATATAAATAACAACTAAAATAAAAAGCATAATTACCTCTCATAATCTAATCTACGATATTCTATCATACATTAATTTTATTTTCAATGGTAACTAAAATATATAATAAAACATATAAAAATATAAAAATCCGTTGAAAAGACTTTAATTTTAATTTATAATTGACACATATTGAATATGGAGTGTTTATATGAAAGTATTTGCACCAAATTATTATAATAAATTTAATTGTATTGCCGATAAATGTAAGCATAATTGTTGTATTGGGTGGGAAATTGATATTGACGATACAACTTATATGCAATACAAAAACATAAAAACAAACTTTGGTAAAAAGTTAAATGATAATATTGTTTATGATGATGACTGTGTTTATTTCAAATTGGCAGATAATGAACGTTGTCCTTTTCTCAATAGCAACAATTTATGTGAAATCATCTTAAATCTTGGTGAAAATGCTCTTTGTCAGATTTGTAATGACCACCCAAGATTTAAGAATTTTTACGGAGACAGAATTGAAATCGGTTTAGGTCTTACCTGCGAAGAAGTTGCAAGAATTATCGTCAATGAAAATGAGCGATTTGAACTTATAGAAATTGATGAAACTCAAGAAATTGATAAGATTTATGTTGATGAAGCCGAATTTTTTAATATAAGAAAAGAAATTTTTAAGATTATTGAATTTGAAGATAGTTTTGAAACAATAACTGAAAAAATACTGGATAAATTCAACATCGAAACACTTAAAGTGTCAATTTATGAGTTGGCAGACTTCTATCTTGGTCTTGAAAGGCTTGATGATGCTTGGAGTGGAATGTTAAACACATTAAAAGCAACTGATGATATTCACTTCACATTGCCCTGTCCTCACAAAAAAGCACTTAAAAATCTGTTAACTTATTTTATTTATCGTCACCTTGGGGAATCGGTTTACGACAGTAATTTCAACGGAAGAATATTATTTTCGATAATCAGTTGCAAAATGATTTCAGCGTTATCAACAGTTGGATACAATATTGAAAAAGTTGCTAGAATGTACTCCTCTGAAATTGAGTACTCTGACCAAAATCTTAATAAACTCATTGAATTTATGCAAAGCAAAAGCCTTGAGATTTAACTGAACAAGTCCATAAAAAATGGACAATAGAAAAAAGAGCCCTCTTGATGTAGAAT
>CALBKQ010000165.1 GCA_937895645.1 uncultured Clostridia bacterium | reverse complement strand
GCAGTATATGTAGTTTTTATAAGAGATTTTTTACGCATTTATAAGCATCTCCAAGTGCTTTTGAAAATTCACTCCGTCAGGCTCATAAGCGAGTTCTGTTGGAGTGCTTTTTATTGATTTTGTAATGAATTCAGTTGCAAGAGTAACCGCATCTGTAACGGATTTTCCGTTTGCTATTCCACCACAAACAACACTTGAGAAAATGTCACCGGTACCTGAATAGTTACCATATAAAAGCGGTGTTCTTACAACAGTTAAGCCATCTTTTTCAACTATAATATTAGTAATTGCGGATTCAGTTTTAACACCTGTTACAATAACTGTTTTTGTTGTTTCAGACAAAAGAGATGAGGCTAAACCGCCAACATCCTCTAAATTTTTAATTACTTCGTTGTAATCTTCACCACAAAGAATACAAAGTTCAGTAAGGTTAGGGGTAATTATATTTGCTTTTTTGGTAAGTGCTTTTACCTTTTCGCAAAGAGAATCATCATAAGTGTCGTAAAGTACACCATCATCAGCCATAACAGGGTCAACAAAAACAAGTGAGTTTTTGCCAAAATGGTCAATAAAATCAAGAATAATATCAACTTGTTTTTTGCTGCCAAGGTAGCCTGTTAAAATTGCGTCAAACTTTGCGTTTTGTTTTTTCCACACATCAATATATGATGTTAAATGAGGGGTAAAATCAACAGAGTAAAAATCGTGATACCCCGTCTGGTTAGAAAGGATTGCAGTAGGCACAGGGTTGCACTCAATACCCATAGCCGAGAGGATTGGAAGTGCCACAGAAAGTGAACATTTTCCAAAACCGGAAATATCATTTATAACTGCTATTCTTTTCAACATTTTCACCTCTTGATTTGTGAAGTTTACGGGTATATAATATACTAAAAGTGTCTTTAATAAAATATACAAATTTTAGAATTTTTAAGGGGACAGTTTATTGTGGAAAATCGAAAATTATATATGCAGATTTATGATTACTATAAAAATTTAATTGAAAGTGGAAAACTGCCAGAGGGGACAAAGTTACCGTCAATCCGCCGTTGTGCAGAAGAACGAAACGTAAGCAAAACAACGGTTGAACTTGCTTATATGTGCCTTTGTGATGATGGTTATATATTGCCTAAAAGCCAGAGTGGTTATTACGTTTCAAAGCGTAGCAATATTACAAAAAAAACTGAAAAAAAGAATGAGAACATAAAAGAAGAAAACACAATACTTTATGACTTTGCATCTGCCGGTGTTGACGCGGAAAGTTTTAATATGGACATTTGGCGCAGATATGTAAAAAGCGCTCTCAGACAAACCGAAAAACTCCTTTTTTATGGTGAACCGCAAGGGGAGTATGATTTGCGTCGTGAGATTGCAAAGTATGCAAGAGAAACAAGAAATTGTATTTGTACTGAAGAAAATGTTGTAATCGGTGCGGGAGTGCAGACACTTCTCAACATTCTTTGCCCATTATTAAAGGGTAAAAAAACAGTTTGTTTTGATGATTTGTCATACCGTCAGGGTACTGCAATTTTTTCTGATTACGGATTCCGTGTAACCGACAATCGCGAAAAAAGTAATATTATTTATACTTCACCATCATATTCGACCCGTTGGGGCGATATTATGAGCGTAAAAGACCGTTTCGATTTAACCGAATATGCACGAAAAACAGGCAAACTCATTATTGAAGATGATTACGGTAGCGAGTTTAGGTATTTCAACCGTCCTACACCGTCTTTGCAGGGTCTTGATGGTGGTGAAAATATTGTTTATTTAGGAACTTTTTCTAAACTGCTATTGCCGTCAATCCGAATAAGTTTTATGATTTTGCCACAGTCACTTATAGATGAATACAACAAGAAAAAAAACTTGTATAATCAGACTGTTTCAAAGGCAGACCAGATAGCACTTTGCAGTTATATCCGTGACGGTCACTTGAATTCTCAAATCAGGAAATCACGAAAATTATATATGCAGAAATCAAAAATACTAACTGATTTGCTTGTTGAAAATTTCTGTGAAGAAGTCACAATCTTAAAAACAAATTCACCACTTTATGTGCGGTGTAAATTCCACATTGATTTATCTACAAAAGAGCTTTGTGACAGTGCAGAAAAGTCAGGAATTTTGTTAATTCCCGCTAACTTTGATAGCGAAATTCCAGAAATTGCATTTTCGGTTGCGTCAGTAGGACTCCAGAGCCTTGAAAATGCGGTAAAAATGCTCGAAAATGTGGTGCGAAATAGTTAATAAATACAAAAGAAAAGTGTAATTTATGTGCTAATCGCCAATATTGCTTATAATAGTATAAAAAAATCGAAAAAATGATAGACTTTTTTGCAGTTCTTTGTTATAATTTTAACATATACTGTTATGTGAAAATGCGGTATCAAAATTATTAAATGAGGGTGGGTTTACCCGCCATAATCAAAAAAGGAGGAAATTCCAAAATGCTCAAAAAATTAAGTTCCATTCCGTTTTCAGGAACACCAGAGCAAGAGGAACAGCTCAAAGCTGTCATTGAGAAGAATAAGGATGACAAGAGTATGCTTATGCACGTAATGCAGGAAGCACAGGGTATCTACGGTTACCTTCCTTATGAAGTTCAGGTTATGATTGCTGAGGGTATGGATGTTCCACTTGAAAAGGTTTACGGAGTATCAACTTTCTATGCACAGTTCTCACTTTCTCCAAAGGGTCAGTACAACATTTCAGTTTGTCTTGGTACAGCTTGTTATGTTAAGGGCGCTCAGGACCTTGTTGACAAGATTACAGAAAAACTTGGTATCGGTCCTGACGAATGCACACCTGACGGTAAATTCTCACTTGAGGCTTGTCGTTGTATCGGTGCTTGCGGTCTCGCTCCTGTTCTTACAGTAAACGATGAAGTTTACGGTAAACTTACAGGCGATGATATCCCTGGTATCCTTGAAAAATACATGGCATAATGAGAGAATTATCTCTTAATATTTTAGATATTGCCCAGAACTCAATATCTGCTGGTGCTTCACTTATTACTATTGAGGTTAGTGAAAATACAACTGACCATACATTACTGATTGGCATTTATGACAATGGTAAAGGTATGAGTGAGGACCAAGTTAAAAGTGTAATCGACCCATTCTTTACAACAAGAACAACAAGAAAAGTTGGTATGGGTATTCCACTTTTTAAGATGGCAGCAGAACAAACGGGTGGCAGTCTTGAAATAAAGTCAGAACTCGGTGTTGGTACTGAGGTTAAAGCATATTTTAAGACAGATAGTGTTGACTTTACACCACTTGGTGATGTACCCTCAACAATCCAGATGCTTATAACAATGAATACTGACCGCGACTTTGTTTATAAACTGACAGTTGACGGTAGAGAGTTTGTTGCAGATACCCGTGAAATTAAAGCGATATTGGGTGATGTTCCACTTGACACTTACGAAGTCTCACAGTGGCTACTTGATTTTATTAAAGAAAACACAGACGAAATTTACGGAGGTGCGCTATAATGAAAACTCTTGCAGAACTTATGGCTATTAAAGAAGCAACAAAGCAGAGAATGACAGTTCGTGAAGATACAGGTGATGATGCAATTCGTATCGTTGTTGGTATGGCTACTTGCGGTATTGCAGCAGGTGCTCGTCCAGTTCTTAATGCTTTCGTTGATGAAGTTGCAAAAAGAAATCTTAAAGGAGTTACAGTTTCACAGACAGGTTGTATCGGTATGTGCCAGTATGAACCAATCGTTGAAGTAATTCAACCAGGCAAAGAAAAAGTAACTTATGTT
>CALBKQ010000164.1 GCA_937895645.1 uncultured Clostridia bacterium | reverse complement strand
GGCTATTTGTCTTTTTAACCTTATTAATTGTTTCAACCATATGAACAGGAATACGGATTGTTCTTGCTTGGTCAGCAATAGCACGGGTAATAGCTTGTCTAATCCACCAAGTAGCATAAGTTGAGAACTTAAATCCTTTTGTATAGTCAAACTTTTCAACAGCCTTAATAAGACCTAAATTACCTTCCTGAATCAAATCAAGGAACTGCATTCCACGACCAACATAGCGCTTTGCAATACTAACAACAAGACGAAGGTTAGCCTCAGCAAGACGCTGTTTTGCTTTTGTGTCACCATCTGCAATACGGATTGAAAGTTCAATTTCTTCTTCTGATGTAAGAAGTGGAACACGGCCAATTTCTTTAAGATAAACACGAACAGGGTCATCCATTGCAACTGCTTTGTTATCGCCTAACCCACCATCATCACTTTTTGCCATATCTGTTTCGTCAGTAATAGCGTCCTGTGCCATATCGTCAAGGTCATCAATAAGTTCGATATTGTTTGACTCAATAAGTTCATAAAGTTTATCAAGTTCTTCAATATCAATGTCAAGCTCAAGCATTGCGTTGTCGATTTCCTGAGTTGTGAGTTTGCCGACTGCTTTACCTTTTTCGACCAAGGCTTTTATAGCACTTTTTTTATCAATATTTTCCATTGTTTTTTCTCCTTCACATCTTTGATTTTAATTATTATCGCTCTTAAAAAATTTAAGAAACTGTTCATCGCTGATATCTTCCACAGCCACACCTTTAATACTTTTCTTATTCTTTTCGTTGATAATAATTTTTATGCAATCCTCACACTCTTCAAAAGTATTTTTAAGAGTATGGGAAATTGTTTGAATTTTTGCAACCGCACTGATTTCGTCATCAGTCAAGTCACCTGCCAAAAATGAAATTTCAGCCGGTTTACCTTCACGAAGTCTGTCTGTTACCGATTTATATATTCTGCGATTAAAATCTGTAACAAAATCTTCACAAGAAAGTTTTTCATCAACACCCCTTAAAAATTCAGGGTTTGCCATAAGTAATGTAATAAGCATTTCTTCGGCTTTTGCTGCCGCATAAAAAGATTTTCTTTGAGGGTTAAGTTTATCAAGAACATCACCCTGTGTCTGCATTTTTGTGAACTCTTTTTTTCGTTCTATTGTTACATTTCTTTTAGCCTGACGCTTTGCTTCACTGACAATAACATCTTTTGAAACTGAAAGTTCATCTGCAAGGCGTGATGCATAAATATCGAGTTCAATAGCACCAACTGTTGCAAGAATTTTCACAGCAGATTGCAAATACTGACGCTTACCGTCATCAGTTGCTATATCAAATTTATTACGTTCACGAAGTAAGGCAAACTCAATTTCATTAGCGGCACCGTTAATTATGGCTTTCATTTTTTCAATGCCATAATTTTTGATAATTTCATCAGGGTCTTTACCACCACTTAAATGAAGTACTTTGATTTGTGCAGGTGTATTCTTAAAAATACCTAACGCTCTTGTTGCGGCTTTCTGCCCTGCCTCATCGGCATCATAGGCAATCATAATTTCTGACGCATATCGCGAAAGTAATTGTGCCTGTTCACTTGTAAGGGCTGTACCGAGACCTGCAACTGCATTTGTAAAACCTGCCTGATGAAGTGCTATAACATCCATATAGCCCTCACATAATATCAGACTATCTTTTCCGCTTTTCTTGGCAAGATTAAGTGCAAACACGCCCTGACTCTTTTTATAAACCATTGTATCAGAAGTGTTAAGATACTTTGGTTTTGAATCGTCCATAACGCGTCCACCAAATGCAATTACATTACCTTTAACATCAATAATGGGAAACATTACACGATTACGAAAATTATCGTAAATAGCATTCTCGTTTTTTTGTGAGCGTCTTGCAAGGTTTGCAAAAACAAGTTCATCTTTTGTAAAACCCTTGTCCAACATATAATTGGTAAGAGAATAAAAGTTATCAGGTGCAAAGCCCAAACCGAAACGACGGATTGTATCATCTGAAAGCCCACGGTTTTTGAAATACTTATAACCTATTGCACCCTCCGGTTTACCAAGACAACTATGAAAGAACTTTGCAGCCTCACGATTTGCCTCTAACATACGGAGTCGACGCTTATTCATTGTGTTATCATAAGAGTTTTCTTCTGGCATATTCATACCGTTTTTATCTGCAAGAAAGCGAACGGCGTCAATATAGTCTAGATTTTCGATATTTTTTATAAATGTTATTACATCGCCACCGTTACCACAACCGAAACAATAATATGATTGAGTATCAGGATAAACGGTAAATGACGCCGTTTTTTCACCATGAAACGGACAAAGGCCTTTGCTTATACGCCCAGCTCTTTTAAGATTTACATAAGAGGAAATTGTAGTTTCAATATCGGCACGACTACGAAGTTCCATTAAAAAGTCATCAGATAATGCCAATACTACCCCTCCTCTAATCCAATATCCACCCAAGAATCAGGGATAAATATATTTTTATAGACTGCTAACAGATAACGGTCACTCATACCTGCAATATAATCGGCAACTGCACGATTAACGCCTTCGCTATCAATTATATAATGGTATGCTTTTGGTATTCTGTCAGGGTTATTTAGAAAATAATCATAAAGTCGGATAATAATATCCATAGCTTTAGTTTCTTCACCTTTGCAGACAGGATTTGTATAAACCTTATCAAACATAAAAGCATGCAACTCATCAAAAGGTTGCTTTACTTCAGGTGAGAAAACAATATCATTAACACTATTTTCTACAACGTTAAGTACCATTGTATTGATTCGTGCAGATTTCTTAAAGCCTAACGCTTTTCTGATTTCAAGAGGTATATCTTCTTCACACATAACGCCTGCACGGACTGCATCATCAATATCGTGATTGATATAAGCAATTTTATCGGCAAGTTTAACTATTCTACCCTCTAATGTATCTGCCTCTTTACCTCTTGTATGGCAAACAATACCATCACGCACTTCGTATGTAAGATTTAAGCCTTTACCGGCTTTTTCAAGTCTTTCGACTACTCTTAAACTCTGGTCATAATGGCGAAAACCACCGGGCACCACTTTATCAAGTGCACGTTCACCTGCGTGGCCGAATGGAGTATGACCTAAATCGTGACCAAGGGCGACTGCTTCAGTAAGGTCACCATTTAATGAAAGTCCGTTTGCAATAGTTCTTGCAATCTGCGAAACTTCAAGAGTATGGGTAAGGCGTGTTCTGTAATGGTCACCCTCCGGTGACAAAAAGACTTGTGTTTTATGTTTTAATCTACGGAATGAGTTTGAATGGATTATTCTGTCACGGTCACGCTGAAAATCAGTTCTTAATGAACATTTTTCTTCCATTATTACTCGACCTTTTGATTTTGCAGAAAGACAAGCTTTTTCGGACAACACATTTTTTTCATTCAGTTCAATTTTTTCTCTTACAGTCATTTTTGACACCTCACTTTTCCTTCTATTTATATATACGACAAAAATTTCAAAATCCCTTTATTTTTTCTGAAAAAATTTCAAAATTCACAAAAATTTTCTGAAATTACGGTACAAGATACTCTGCCATTACTTAAATCGGTAATTTTCGCGTCAATGTTCCCTTTGTTTTCACTTTTTATTCTAAAAATAACTTTGACATTATCGGTATATTCAGTATCGAGAATTACAGTATCTTCGCGAGATAAAAAATCAGTTAATTTTCCATAAAATGTATAGTCACACTCTACAGCTAAATCAAGACAATGTGCCATTGTAATAATCTTTGCACTGTCAACACCGATTTTCGCACTATGAGAGTATGCACGGACAAGTCCGCCACCACCTAAAAGAATACCGCCAAAATAACGGGTCACAACAACGCACACATCAACTAAGCCCTCTTTTTCAAGGACATCAAGAACTGGCACTCCCGCGGTACCCTGTGGTTCACCATCATCAGAATAACGTTTTACACCACCATCGCGAAGAATATATGCATAAACATTATGGGTTGCATCCCAATGTTTTGATTTGATTTCTGCAATGAAGGCGTTAGCTTCATCTACCGTTGTAACAGGTTTTGCATAACCTATAAAACGTGAGCGCTTTACAATATATTCATCGCTATTAAATTCTTTTATTGTTCTGTATTCTGTTGGCAAAATTCTCACCTACCTAAAAAACAAAAGGTGGCACACATTTGTACCACCGTAATGTCATTTAACTTATTTTGAGAGATTGTAACGCTTGTTAAATCTGTCAACACGTCCGCCTGTATCAACAAGCTTCTGCTTACCTGTGAAGAATGGGTGGCAATTTGAGCAGATATCAACTTTCAAATCATCTTTAGTTGAGCGAGTTTCAAATGTTGCACCGCAAGCACACTTTACTGTTACTGTTTTATACTCTGGATGGAGTCCCTGTTTCATGACAATTGTCACCTCTTTCAGTACTTGTTTTCATTAGCCTAATGATTTTAGCACAAGAATATACAAAAATCAAGTATTTTTTTCAAGATTTACAGAAATTTCTTTTGAAAGACTGAATGAATATAATGTTACTGTTACATTCTCTAGTCCGAAACATTGTTCAGCAGCTGCTTTATAGACACGCATCTGTTCACGGTAACGGCCACAAAGTTCTTCTGGCGTATTAACGCGGTCAGTTTTGTAATCTATAATTTCGCCTGTGTTACCGTTGATTATAAGACCATCCATAATACCCTGAAGCACCACGCTTTCATTCTCTGCACCTTCAAGTAAATCTTTACGGACAAATGAAAGCGGCGCAGTCATTGTAAACTGCTTTTCACGGATAAACTTTTCAGCAGATTTAATGCGTATGAACAAATCACTTGCAAAAAAGTTTTTAATTGAAGTAATGTTTATAGCATCTGCTTCATTTTCAGTAAACACGCCCTCTTTTTTTAGTCTGGCGATTTCCTTTTCTACACTTTCTTCAGCGAGAGAGAAATCACACTTTTCAAGAAATCTGTGGGCTAAAGTACCACGCTGTGCAGGAGTAAGTTCATCCTTACCCATAAATGCAGGATTTTCAGTTGCAACATAAAGCACGCCTGATTTTTCGTCAACACGAGAAGCAGAATACTTAATA
>CALBKQ010000163.1 GCA_937895645.1 uncultured Clostridia bacterium | reverse complement strand
GTGCCGCCTCTTCACCGCCTGCACCGCCACGGATTTCAATAATAACGTTTTTGTCATCATTAGGGTCACGGGGGAGAAGAAGTATTTTTAACTCTTCCCAACAAATATCAAGTTGCTCTTTGGCAGTTTCAAACTCTTCCTGCACCATTTCTTTGAAATCTTTGTCCATTCCGCCTTCGTCTAAAAGCATTTTTGACTCTTCAAAAGTGTCTTTATAACCTTTGTATTCACGAAATTTTTCAACAACAGGGGTAAGTTGCTTTAACTCTTTCATTAGTTTTGTATAGAGTTGTTGGTCACTTACGGTCTGGGGGTCGCATAACTGCTCATTGACACTTTCAAATCTTTCTTCAATACCTAATAATTTATCAAACATTTTCGTTCTCCCTGATTACTTTTTTGATATTCTTCTCAATTTTCGCGCGTGGCACCATAACTTCACGCTCACACTTAATGCAACGAATACGAAAATCCATACCCGCACGAAGCACTAAAAACTGTTTTTCACCGCAAGGATGTGGTTTTTTCATTTCAAGAATATCGTTCACTCTAATATCCATAATCTTCACCATTATATATGATACCATAAATGTCCAAAAAATAAAACACTTTTTTATTCTCTTTTAAGGGTTTCTTTCATATTCTTTATTATCAATTCTAAAATAAAGGTGAGATATATGAAAAAATACTACCCAGAGGGAATAATTTTTGAGAGCAAAGCCAACAAGAAATGTTTGGAGTCCATAAATCATCTGCGAGAGAGCTTTTTTACTGAAAAAGTTCTTGAGGGCAAGGTGACAATGTGTGACCGTGAACATAATCTGTACGTCGATTTAGGTGTAATTCAAGGTGTTATCCCCCGTGAAGAATGTGCAATAGGTATTTCTGACGGAAGTGTGCGTGATATTGCAATAATTTCAAGGGTGAATAAACCTGTATGCTTTAAGATTATTGATTTTATGGATGACGAACAGGGTGTGCGTACAGCAATACTAAGCCGTCGTGCAGTGCAGGAAGAATGTATGGAAAATTACATAAATAATCTTGTCCCTGGTGATATTATTGACGCCCGTATTACTCACAATGAAACTTTTGGTTCGTTTTGTGATATAGGTTGCGGAATTTCTGCACTTTTACCTATTGATAGTATTTCAGTTTCACGTATTCCTCACCCAAGTGTGCGATTTTCGGTAAATACGGTAATCAAGGCAGTTGTTAAAAGTATTGACAGTCTTGGTAGGGTAACCTTGTCACTTAAAGAGTTGCTTGGCACTTGGGAGGAAAATGCAGAAAACTTCAAAGCAGGGCAGACAGTAGGTGGCATAGTGCGTTCAATAGAAAAATACGGAGTTTTTATTGAACTTTCTCCTAATCTTGCAGGACTTGCAGAATATACAAGTGATGTGCAGGAGGGGGACTCGGCAAGTGTTTATATCAAGAGTATCAATCCTGAAAAAATGAAAATAAAACTCTCTATTGTTGACAGTTTTCCCGAAAAAAGTGAGCCATTGCCATTCAGATATTATTACGAGGGAAACCACATTGATAACTGGCAATATTCACCTCAGAAATCATCTAAAATAATTGAAAGTATTTTTTAATAAAAAAATGTTGTAAAAAGTAAAAAGATATGTTAGAATATTCCTAGTTATATTTAATAACGGAGGGATTTTATGAAAAAACTTAAAGTTGCGTTAAGCCTTATCCTTGCAATCGCGTTAACTTCAATTATGGTCTTACCTGCATTTGCAGCAGGTAGTGAAACTTGTAATTGTGGTCACGCTCCTGTAATTCAGGTTAGAGGTATTGGCGAAAAAATCTATGTTGGTGAAGTTGCAGATGAAAACGAAGTTTTCTCAACTTCAAATATTATCAATGGTATTTTACCAGTGATTCCACAACTTGGTCAGTTCCTTTTAGACACAACACAAACAGACTTGTTCATTAGTGCGGCTGAAACTGCAGTTAAAACAATTTTTGCACCTGTTATGTATGATAAAAATCTTAACAGAGTAATGAACATTGGTGAAGATGGCAAGGTTGTTGAAAATCCTGTTGAAATCGTAACTAGTTGCGATAGTCGTCCTGTTGAAGATTATATGAACTTTGACGAAAATTTATCAGAAGAAGGTAAACTTTCAAAGGCTCTTTATGAAGAACTTGGTGACGACCATGTTTATTTCTTTACTTATGACTGGACAGGAAACCCTGTTGAAATTGTTGCTGACCTTCAGGAATTTATTAAAGATGTAAGAGAACAGTCAAAACACCAAAAAGTTTCAATCAACGCTGAAAGTATGGGCGGGGCAATCGTAAGTCTTTACCTTAATACTTATGGCTATGGTTATATTGAAAATCTTGTTATGGCTAACTCTGCATTCAACGGTCTTGAAATGCTTGGTCAGCTTTTCACAGGTAATGTGAATATTGACGCTGAAGCACTTACATATCTTCTTGTTCAAGAGATTTTAGGTAATGCAGAATATGCAGAATTAGTGCCTTATCTTCCTATTCTTGAGCAGATTGTTCCATTGGTTAACGACATGATGCAGGACGAGGCTACAAAAGCAAAGATTTATAATCAAATCTTTATCCCTGTATTTGGTTATATGCCATCATTCTGGAGCCTTGTTCCAAGTTATAGTTTCGACGCTGCAAAAGATATGATGTTCGGTGTAGCTGATGAAAATAGTTGGTTTGAGAGCCGTCCAAATGCAGGCTCAAAACTTTTACAGGTTGTAAACAAAATCCGTTCAGCAAGTATGAATACTGATAATATTGTTAAAGAGATGGTTGGCTATACATATATACTTGACTTAGGCTTCCTTGGCCAGAAAGAAATCGTAGTTGACCCAAAAATCAATTCTTACGCTAACGTTACAAACTACAATAAATTTATTGCTCCTGTTACTCCATCTGCAAACTGGAACAGTGACGGTGTAATTGAAGTTTACAACGCAAGTGGTTGGGCAACAGCAGCTGATATGGGTTACACTCTTGGTGAAGGCTATGTTCAGGCTGAACTTAAAGATGTTGCTAACTATGTTTCACCTGATAATGTAATTGACGCTTCAACTTGTCAGGCTCCTGATAACACATGGTTTATCAAGAACTTAGGTCATATTAAGTATGACGCAAATGATGGTACAGCAGATTTCTATATCTGGCTTCTTACAGCAACTGAAGAATACACAATCAATACAAATGCTGAATATCCACAGTTTATGTATTATGATACAACAATTCCTGAACTTATGACTTGGGAAGAAAAAGCTGAAAATGATGCTAATAGTGGAATTACTATTCCATCACTTCCTGGTATTGATTTGGAAGGTCTTGCAGGTGCTCTTGACCAAGTTCTTAGTGGTTTAGAAGATTTGTTAGGAACAGACCTTGGTGACCTTGACCTTGGTAACCTTGATTTAGGCGCAATCACAGACCTTCTTGGAAATATTAACCTTGACAGCATTCTTGGTATTCTTGGTTCACTTGACCTTAGTGCAATTACAGGTCTTCTTGGTTCACTTGGTGACTTGCTTGGCGGTCTTCTTGGTGGTGGCGGTGAAACACCTGCTCCAGCACCTGACCCAGGTGATGAAGGTGACGGCTTAGGTGACGAACCAACTGATACTCCAAGTACACCTGATACAACTCCAGACCAGAATACATCACACGTTGGTTCTTCATCAGTTAACAGAACACATACAACAACAGGTCTTGTAATTGACGGTGAACCAGTATTCAGTGTAGGTAACAGCACTTGGATTATTCTCTTCATACTCGCAGCAGTTATTGCAGGTATTTTGATTATCAAACTTTAATCCCTTATAAATAAAATTAACGGCAGAGATTAATTTCTCTGCCGTTTTTGTTTTGCTTAACAAACTATAATATGCACAAAAAACTCCCCACAAATTTTGTGGAGAGTTTATGCATTACATTTTAATTATTTAAGTGATGCGAGAAGTCCGCCTTTAGAAATAATATTCTGAATAAATTCAGGAAATGGTTGAGCCCTGTAGCTTGTGCCTTTTGTAACGTTTGTAATAACACCTGTATCAAAATCAACGCTTACCTCGTCGCCATTTTCAATAGCATCACAAGCCTCAGGACATTCGAGAATAGGAAGTCCGATATTGAGAGAATTTCTGTAAAAAATTCTTGCAAATGTCTTTGCAATAACACAAGAAACACCTGCAGCCTTGATAGCAATAGGAGCGTGCTCACGGGATGAGCCACAACCGAAGTTAACACCGGCAACCATAATGTCACCATCTTTAACTTTATTTACAAATTCCTTGTCGATATCCTCCATACAATGTGCTGCCAATTCCTTGTGGTCAGCAGTATTTAAGTATCTTGCAGGGATAATAACGTCTGTATCAACGTGGTCACCATATTTATGTACTGAACCTTGAATTTTCATATTAAAGTACCTCCTCTGGAGTGCAGATATAACCTGCGATTGCACTTGCAGCAGCCACATATGGACTTGCAAGATAAACTTCACTTGTTGGGTGTCCCATTCTGCCTACAAAGTTACGGTTTGTAGTAGAAATTGCCTTTTCTTCTGCAGCCAAAATACCCATATGACCACCAAGGCAAGGACCACAAGTTGGTGTTGAGAATACAGCACCTGCTTCAACAAAGATTTCAGCAAGACCTTCTCTTACACACTGAAGATAAACATTCTGTGTTGCAGGAATAACAATACAACGAACATTCTCGTTAACCTTTTTGCCTTTAAGCACTTCAGCAGCAGCACGCATATCTTCAATTCTACCGTTTGTGCAAGAGCCAATCACTGACTGGTCAACATAAATTTTATCAAATTCACCAACAATGTGAGCGTTTTCAGGAAGGTGAGGGAAAGCAACAGTTGATTTAAGTTCTCCTAAATCAATATTGATAACCTCATCATAAACAGCATCTTCGTCTGCAGTATAAATTACAGGCTCACGGTCAGTTCTGCCTTTCATATATTCAAGTGTCTTTTCATCAACTGGGAAAATACCGTTCTTTGCGCCACATTCAATAGCCATATTAGCAATACAGAAACGGTCATCCATTGAAAGATTTGCGATTCCGTCACCTGTAAATTCAAGTGAACGATAAAGTGCACCGTCAACACCGATTTTACCGATAAGGTGAAGAATTAAATCTTTACCGCTAACCCATTTACCCATCTTACCCGTAACATTAACTTTGATAGCAGATGGAACTTTGAACCAAGCCATACCTGAAATCATACCAGCAGCCATATCAGTTGAGCCAACACCTGTTGAGAATGCACCAAGAGCACCGTATGTGCAAGTGTGAGAGTCAGCACCGATAACTGTATCACCACTGATTACAATTCCTTTTTCAGGGAGCAAAGCGTGTTCAATACCCATCTGACCTACATCAAAGAAATTTTTGATTTTATATTCCCTTGCAAACTGTCTTACCTGTTTGCAGTGTTCAGCAGATTTAATGTCCTTGTTAGGTGTGAAATGGTCCATAACAAGTGCGATTTTTTCGCGGTCAAAAACATCAGTAAATCCTTTTGCTTTCATTTCGTTGATTGCAACAGGGCTTGTAACGTCGTTACCCATTACTAAATCAAGACGGACATTGATAAGTTGACCTGCCTCAACGCTATCTAACCCCGCATGAGCTGCAAGGATTTTTTGTGTCATTGTCATTCCCATATTATTCAACCCCTTTAATATTTCTGTCACCGCTTTCAAGAGCCGTAAGACCTGAACGAGAAAGTTCACAGATACCGTGCTTTTCCATTTTGTCGATAAATTTATCAATAAGGCTTGGAAGACCTGTCATTTCAGCAGTAATTGTTGTGTGGCCGATGTCCATAACTCTTGCACCAAAGCCATTGATAGTCTTAAGCACTTTTTTTCTGTCCTTATTAAGTGCGTGAACTTTAATAAGAAGAATTTCTGACTGAATTGTCTGGCTTTCGTCAAGGTTGATAACTTTGATAACTTCTTCAAGACGAGAAAGTTGCTGTTCAACCATTGTAACCTTATATTCTTCAACGTCAGAAACGATTGTCATTCTTGAAAATTCAGGACTTTCAGTTTCAGAAACTGTAAGAGAAACAACATTGTATCCACGACGAGCAAAAAGTCCTGCAACTCTTAAAAGCACACCTGTACGGTTGTAAACAAGTGCTGATAAATAAATTCGTTTTGTGTTTTCCATAGATTATTCTTCCTTTCATTCTTATGCCGTAGGCATACTTCATAGCGAAAGCTACTTCATATCCACAGGATACTTCATAAATCCGTAAGGATTTATTTCATTGTATAAAATCACACGGTGATTTTATACACAGTAGTTGTTTTCACAACCTCATCCTTATCAAATACACAATTATAAAAGCTTGGTGTGTTTGTAGCATTAGGATAATACTGTGTTTCAAGGCAGAAACCACAACGAAAATCCATTGGAGTATTATTTTTACCGATTTTGCCTTCAAGGAAGTTACCAACATAAAGTTGCATACCAGGTAAGTCTGTAAGACAATCAAGTCTTACACCGTTTGGAGCAGTAACTGTTGCAGCAAGACGAAGATTTTTATCATAGTTGTTAATGCAGAAGTTGTGGTCGTAGCCGTTACCTGCATCTAATTGTTCGTAATCTGCGCCAATGTCTCTGCCAATGGTCTTTGGCTCTCTGAAATCGAATGGAGTGCCTGTAACATCACGAATTTCACCTGTTGGCACAAGACCCTCACCCATAGGTGTAAACGCGTCAGCATTTATGTAAAGTGTGTGGTCAAGAATGTCACCATTCTGGTAGCCCTTAAGATTGAAATATGCGTGATTTGTAAGGTTGAATGCAGTTTTCTTGTCAGATACTGCAGTATAATCAATAATAATCTCGTTTTTATCTGTGAGAGTGTAACGAACTGTCACTTTTTTGTTGCCGGGAAAGCCCTCTGTACCGTCTGCACTGAAATATGAAAACTCAACAGAGTCACTATCTACAATAATTGCATCCCAAACAGCAGTTGAAAACTCGCCGTTACTGTGAAGTGTAACATCACCGTGAGTTGTTGTAACAGGGACTTTTACACCGTCAATGGTAAGTCCGCCTTTACTGATTCTGTTAGCAACAGGACCAACAATTACACCCTGATAATCGTGACGGTTTTCGAAACCATCCATATCGTCAAAACCCAGTAATAAATCAAGTTCATTTTCATTTTTATCTTTTACTAAAATGCTTTGTAGAGTAGCACCCCAAGTAATAAGATTTATTTTCATATTATTGTTGTTTTCAATAAGAAAAGCGTCAACTTGTTTACCGTCTTTTGTAACGCCGAAAACTGATTTTGTAATGCTCATTTTTCCCACTCCTATTAAGAGAATATATACATAAAATATTATATAATCATAAATTCTTAATGTCAATACTTTAATGTGCTAAAGTCAGTGGATTTTCAAGTTTTTTCACTTTTAACTTTGCGTTTTACACCTACTATGACCACTATATCTTGTGATTGCAAAAAAGTGAAAAATATGATATACTTATTGTCCCTGCCCATTGTGGAATTTACGTGAAAGGAGAGAGATGTGTGTTCAAAGTAAATCCTAAAGTTTACGCTTCAATGTTTTCGTTGCCAACTGAAATTATTGATAAAGGACTTAAATTTGCAACAGGCGAACAAATTAAAGTAATTCTTTGCATTTTCAGAAATCCTGAAATTACAATAGATGAACTTACGAAAAAATCAAATCTCTCTAAAAGCGAAACAGAAGAATGTATTGAGTATTGGAAAGATAACGGCATTCTTGAGGCAGAAATAAAGCCAGAAACAGTTAAAACTGAAAAGCAGATAGCACAGCCTGAAAAAGTTAAAACTCCACTTCCCGAAATTCGTTATGTACCGCCAACACAAGAAGAAATCAATAAAATATTAAAGGGTAGAAGTTCTGTTAAAAGACTTTTCCTTGAAGCACAAGAAATACTTGGGGTTACAATCGGTTACAGTATGCAATGCACAATCCATGCGGTTGTATATTGTTACGGAATTAAGCCTGATGTTGCTAATTGCCTTTTGCATTTTGCAAAGAGTATTGACAGCACAAGTCAGGAAGATATTAAAAGAATAGCAGAATACTGGAAAGATAATGGTATTACAACTCAGTCAGCAGCCGACGATTACATAACTGAAACTGACAAGGCTTTGTATGTTTTCCGCGAACTTGCAATACGCACTAATAACGACACATCTCCACCAACATTTGCAGTGTTGGAACTTTTTTGTGAGTGGCTAAGATGGGGCTATACTATTGACGAAATCGAAAAAGCTTTTAATATTATGAAAGCCGAAAAAATGACTGGTCGTCTTGTGTGGCGTAATGTTACTCATATGAATGGAACAATCAAAAACTGGCGTAAAGCAGAAATGTTTACAGTAGCCGATATTGAAAAAGGCACAAAGAAATTCCAGAGTAAATCATCAAAAGTTCATAATACACAAAAAGAAACGAGCTTTGACGTGGAAAAAGCCGAGAAATTGGCTACTGAAAATCCAAAAGATTTTGGCTCAATGAAAAATAAAAGAAAAAGAAGCAAGGGGGCGTAAAGGTTGGCATATTCAAAGGAACTTTATAAAAAAGCATCTGAAGAAATAAAAAATAGAAAAATTAACGCAGAATATACTGCACAGCAACGAAAAAATGAACTGAATACCCAATATCCTGAATTTCAATTTATTGAATCTGAACTTGCAAAAACAGGTATGGCAATCGTTAATGCTTTTTCTTTACCTAAAGAAGATGTTGAAACTGCCCTTAATAATATTCGCAAAAAGAACGAGACACTTCAGAATGAACGTAAAAATCTTCTTAAAGCACTAAATCTTCCTGAGGATTTTCTTGATGTTCATTATGTTTGCTCAATATGTGAAGACACAGGTTTTGTTGAAGAGCGAGACGACGAACGAAATGTATCTTATGGTACAAAATATTGTACTTGTTATACAGAACTTCTTAAAAAATATGCAAGTGAAAAAATGTCTAAGTCAACTCCTTTTGAACTTTCAAATTTTGAAGACTTTAACTTAGAATATTACCCTAAAAAGTCAGAAAATGGTGGTAAATCACCATATGACAGAATGAAAGATGTTTATAACCGTTGTATAAAATATGCTGAACAGTTTGATACTGATTCTGTAAGCCTATATTTTTGTGGAAGAACAGGACTTGGCAAAACGCATTTATCTCTTGCAATCGCAAACGAGGCAATAAAAAAAGGTTACAATGTGGTGTATGGTTCAGTGATTACTTTTCTCAATAAGTTAGAACGTGAAAAGTTTGGCAGAACAGAAACCTTTGAAACTGAAGATATTTTAGTAGATGCAGATTTGCTTATTCTTGATGATTTAGGTGCAGAATTTTCAACGCCATTTACTGTTTCAGCTCTTTATAATATCATAAACTGTCGTATCGCACGTGGTGTGCCAACAATTATTAGTTCTAACTTAAGTCTTGATGAAATAAAATCTCGTTATCCTGAAAGCGTAGCGTCACGAATTGTTGGAAACTATGTAATGGTAAAGTTTGACGGTAATGATGTACGGCAGATTATGAACAGTTAATAATTAGAACGCTGATTGCTTAACGCTTTCGGCGTTTTTTATTTTTCATATTTCCAAAATCAATTTCGCCGTCATCGGCAGTTTTATTTGCTTTTTCTATGTCAAAACTAACTGTTTGCTCCTTGGCGATATGTAAATTAAGTTTTTTATGTTCAACTCTTATGTCATTGACATAAATTTTCACAGGTAATCCGCATTTTTGGTGTTCTTTTTTAATGAGTCCCACCTTCTCAAGATTATCAAGTATTTTAGTTACAGTATTAGTTGAACAACCAATATGCTCCTGAATTTGTTTGTTTGAGTAATAAACAAATATACCTTTTTCATCGCTGAATTTTTTTAAGTTTTTCTTTGAATAGCTAACTCTGTTAAGAAGTAGCGTGTATAAGATTTTTTCATCTGATGAAAGCACTTTGTATTTTTCTTCAGTTATGAGTTCTAATGGTAAAATTGCATATGTCAAAATGTTATTTATAAAAACACCTCCCATATATAGCGCCAAAAAGCAAAAAAGTCCCACAAAAAGCGGGACGATTTAGGACTTTCGTAATATTGTTTACAAAAAGTTTACAAAAGAGAAGAAAAAAAGTGTTTTTTCGTTTATAAAGTAATTATTTTTTTATTTTTATATATTATTTATAGGTCACAAATTTTGAGAGGGTCACTCACAAATTTTGAGATAGTCACTCACAAATTTTGAGATAGTCATTCACAAATTTTGAGAGGGTAGAGATAAAAATAAAATAAATTTGACCTTTTTTGACTTTTAGTATTGACAAATGATTTTTACTTGCTATAATAGTAATTGTAAAGGTCAAAGAAAGTCAAAGTCAAATTCTATAGGGAGATGATTTAGTGAACATCAGTAACATAATAGCCAATATGATTCAAGAAATGCTTGAAGATGATGGCTATACAGAAATACAACGAAATGAGTTAGCACAGCGTATTGGTTGCGTACCAAGTCAGATAAACTATGTAATTTCTTCACGATTTACTCCTGAGCACGGTTATATCGTAGAAAGTCGTCGTGGTGGCGGTGGTTACATTAAAATTACAAGGGCAAGTTATGATAGAAATTCAATAAAAATGCACCTTATTAACTCAATAGGGCAGAGTATAAATGAAAATACTTGTCGCGCTCATCTTAAAAATCTTTATGAAAGTGATTTTATTGATGAAAAAACGACTAAAATATTCTTGTCAGCCTTAACGGGTAATGCGTATCGTGATATTCCTCGGGAATACGGTGATATTCTTCGTGCATCAATTTTCAAACAAATGATATTAAATATATTTTAAGAGGTGAATTGTTATGTTATGTCAGAATTGTGGTAAATACGAAGCAACAACTCATGTTAAAAGAATAGTAAACGGTGAAACTGCTGAGGCACACCTTTGTACTGACTGTGCAAGAGCATTAGGCTATACCGATGTTTTTGGCGGATTCCCAAATACTTTTGGTGATTTATTAGGCTCATTTTTTGGTGAGTCACAGGTAAGCAGTTTAAGTTCAAGAACACTCCGTTGCGAAAAGTGTGGTAACACCTTTAATGATATTGTAAACAGCGGAAAACTTGGTTGTGCCGATTGCTATGTGACATTTTACGATAAACTTTTGCCATCATTACAGCGTATTCACGGCAAAACTCGTCACGAAGGTAAAAATCCAACAATCATCAGAACAGATGTTGTTGAAAATGTTGTAACGGTAGAAGAACTTGAAAATCAGTTAAAATCTGCAATAGAAGAACAGAACTTTGAAAAAGCGGCAGAACTCCGCGACAAAATAAACGAAATGAAAGCAGGTGGCAATAATGAGTAATAAGTGGTATATCGGTGTAGGTGAGCAAAGCGATATTGTTGTAAGCACTCGTATCCGCCTTGCAAGAAATATTAAAGAATATCCGTTTCCTAACAAATTAAATACTAAAAACCGTATTGTTATCAATAATATTATTAAGGGTGCAATCGAAAAGGACAATAAATATAATCTTAACTTTGTTGAAATGAAAACTCTTGCCCGATTTGAAGCAGCATCTATGGCAGAACGTCATATTATAAGCCCTGAATTTGCGTCAGATGCAGATGGCAGAGCGTTACTCATAACCCCTGAAGAAGACATTTGTATTATGTTAAATGAAGAAGACCATATTCGACTGCAGGTTATGAAATCAGGTTTTGCACTTGATGAGGCATACCAAGTTGCAGACGAAATTGATAACAGCCTTGGGGAGAAACTGGAGTACGCCTTTGATGAGCGTATAGGTTATTTAACTCAATGCCCAACAAATTTAGGTACAGGTATGCGTGCGTCTGTAATGCTTCATCTTCCTGCCCTTACAATGAATGGTCAGATTCATAAACTGATTAATACAATTTCAAAATTAGGGCTTACATTCCGTGGTGCATTCGGTGAGGGTAGTAAGGCAGTAGGCGATATGTACCAACTTTCTAATCAGATTACCCTTGGTATTTCTGAAGAATTTGCAATTAAAAACTTAAAGTCCATTACATTACAACTTTGTGCACAAGAAAGAGCAGCAAGGGAAGAAATCTTAAAGTCAATCAATACTGACGACGCAATCTTCCGTGCTTACGGTACTCTTAAATGGGCACGACTTCTCTCAACAAAAGAACTTATGGAAAATCTTTCACTTGTACGTCTTGGCAGTGTTGCAGGTAAAATAAATGTACCGATTGAAAAAATAAATGAACTTATGATTTCAATGCAACCTGCAAGTATTAATGCTCGTGCAGGACAAAAACTTCCTGAACAAGAAAGAGATACTGTAAGGGCAAATGAGGTAAGAGCAAAATTAGGTTGAATGTAAGGCGAGACTTGTTCTCGCCTGTTTTTTACCCAATCGTAGATTGGATTTCATCTTTTAATTTATTAAAAGATTTCATCGAATTTATTCGATTTCATCATCCGTAGGATGATTTCATTTATAAACACAGTTATTAAATGAAATCTGTCTTCGACAGATGAAATCACTTCGTGATGAAATCTTCGTTTTACTCAGATGAAATCTGCTACGCAGATGATTTATTAAGGAGTGAAAACTATGTACAACTTCACAGGATTTAGTGAAAAAGCAAATATGTGTCTTAACAAAGCAGTTGAGGTGGCAGAGGATTCAGGTCACACATATATAGGCAGTGAGCATATTTTGTTAGGACTTTTAGACTCTTCTGACTCAGTTGCAGGTAAAGTTCTTGCAAACAGAGGAGTAACATACAAAAAAGTTTACGATTTAATCCGCGAAACAGTAGGTACGGGAATGCCAACTGAACTTACACCTGCTGACTTTACTCCGCGAAGCAAACATATTATTGAAAGCGCATTGGTACTTGCAAATTCAATGAAACAATCCCTTGCGGGTACTGAACACTTGCTTATTTCAATTTGTCGTGAGGGTAACGGTTATGCGTGTCAGCTTTTGACTCGTGCAGGTACAACTACAAGTGCACTATTAAAGGATTTGGCGAACAATGTGGGCAATCCTAAATCAAATAACAAACCGTCAAAAGACAATAAATCTAATTCACAGTTGCAGAAATATGCCCGTGATTTAACCAGTCTTGCAAAAGAAAACAAAATTGACCCTGTTGTCGGCCGTGAAAAAGAAATTCAAAGAGTTATTCAGATTTTATCCCGAAGAAGCAAGAATAACCCTTGCCTTATCGGTGAGCCAGGTGTTGGTAAAACAGCAATCGCAGAGGGTTTAGCATTACGTATTGCCAATGGTCAGGTACCTGAACTTTTGAAAGATAAGCGTATTCTATCTCTTGACTTAACTGGAATGGTGGCAGGTACAAAATATCGTGGTGATTTTGAAGAACGTATTAAAGGTGTTGTTGACGAGGTTATTAACTCAACTGATATAATCCTTTTTATTGATGAGGTGCATACCCTTATTGGTGCAGGTAGTGCCGAGGGTGCAGTTGATGCTGCAAACATCTTAAAACCATCACTTGCCCGTGGCGAGTTGCAGCTTATTGGTGCTACTACTATTGACGAATATCGCAAAAATATTGAAAAAGACGCAGCACTTGAACGCAGATTTCAACCTGTAACTATTGACGAGCCAAGTGTAGAAGACGCTATTGAAATTCTTAAAGGTATCCGCGATAAATATGAAGCACATCACAAAGTGAAAATTACTGATGACGCAATCGCAAGTGCTGTTAATCTTTCTGCACGATATATCGGTGACAGATTTTTACCTGATAAAGCCATTGACTTAATTGACGAGGCATCTTCAAAAGTGCGACTTGATTCTGCCGTGCCACCACCGGAAATCAAAGAAATGGAAAAACGACTTCAAAGCATTTCGGCGGAAAAAGAAATGGCAGTCAATCAGCAGGATTTTGAAAGGGCTGCAACTCTTCGTGACGAAGAAAAAGACCTTACACAGAAATACAATACAGAAAAAGCAAAATGGCAGTCAGAGGACTCATCCCGTGAAAAACAAGTAACAGAAAAAGAAATTGCACAGATTGTGTCCGAATGGACGGGTGTGCCAATAACACAGATGACTGAAGAAGAAAGCGAACGACTTCTTCGAATGGAAGATGAACTTCATAAACGAATTGTAGGACAAGAAAAAGCAGTCAAAGCAGTGGCAAAAGCAATCCGTCGTGGTCGTGCAGGACTTAAAGACCCTAAAAGACCAATCGGTACATTCCTCTTCTGTGGCCCTACGGGTGTTGGTAAAACTGAACTTACAAAGGCGTTGGCATTTTCTATGTTTGGTGACGATAACGCTATGATAAGACTTGATATGAGTGAGTTTATGGAAAAACACACTGTGTCAAAACTTATTGGTTCGCCACCTGGTTATGTAGGATTTGACGAGGGTGGTCAATTAACAGAAAAAGTACGCAGAAAGCCATATTCAGTAATCCTTTTTGACGAAATTGAAAAAGCACACCCTGATGTTTTTAACGCGCTTCTGCAAATTCTTGATGACGGTATTTTAACCGACTCTCAAGGCAGACGAGTTGATTTCAAAAACTGTGTAATCATAATGACATCAAATGTGGGCGCTCGTCTTATTAACGAAGAAAAGGCAACATTCGGTTTTGTAGCAAACCAAGATGACCGCACAGACGAGAAAATCAAAGAAGCAGTTATGGGTGAACTTAAACACACATTCCGCCCGGAATTCTTAAATAGAATTGACGATATAATCGTGTTTAACAGACTCACCCAAGACGATATAAGAAATATTGCCAAAAACTTGTTAAAAGTCTTAGAAAAGCGTTTGAGCAATATTGAAATTACAGTTGAATTCAACGAAAGTGTAGTTGATTTCGTATCAAAAGCAGGTTATGACAAAATCTATGGTGCAAGACCATTAAAGCGTACAATTCAAAGTAAAATTGAAGATGTCTTGTCAGAAAAAATCCTTGAAAAATCCATAGAAAAAGGTAAATCCTATGTCTGCTCTTGTGACGAAGATGGGAATCTTATTTTAGAATAATCACAGCTTTGCAAATTATAGTTTGTCAAACAAAGCCTTTTCAACTTTCCACTTGTAAAACAATTCAATAAATGCTATTATAATATTCGGTGATATTATGAAAATCTACAATTCTGTAACCGAGCTAATTGGCAATACTCCGTTGCTGAAAATCAATACTGATACAAAAGCAAACATTTTTGCAAAACTTGAGTGCTTTAATCCTGCAGGTAGTGCCAAAGACCGTGTTGCGTATTCAATTATTAAAGATGCTGAAGATAAAGGCATATTAAAAAAAGGCTCAACAATTATTGAGCCAACAAGCGGTAATACTGGTATAGGAATTGCATCTATGGGCGTTTCACGTGGGTATCGTGTAATTATTGTAATGCCTGATACAATGTCAGTTGAACGCAGAAAACTTATGACTGCTTATGGTGCAGAGCTAGTGCTTACTGATGGTGCACTTGGTATGAATGGCGCAATCGCAAAGGCAGAAGAATTGCAAAAAGAAATACCAGATAGCATTGTTGCAGGTCAGTTTACAAATCCTGCAAATGCTATGGCACACTACAAAACAACAGGTCCTGAAATCTGGAATGACACTGACGGTAAAGTTGATGTTTTTGTGGCAGGTGTTGGCACAGGCGGTACAATTACAGGGGTAGGGGAATACTTAAAAGAGCAAAACCCTGATATTGAAATTGTAGCAATCGAGCCTGATACAAGTGCGGTGCTTTCAGGCGAGAGTGCGGGTGCTCACAAATTACAGGGTATCGGTGCAGGGTTTATACCTGAAGTCCTTAACACAAAGGTTATTGATAAAATAATTAAGGTGAGTGCAGACGACGCTTATGATACTGCACGAAATCTTGCAAAATGTGAAGGCATACTTGTTGGTATCTCGTCAGGTGCAGCACTTTATGGAGCATTAACTCTTGCCGAGAAAGAAGAATACAAAGGCAAAAACATTGTAGTTCTTCTTCCTGACACAGGTGACAGATATTTGTCAACGGATTTATATTAAAACAAAAAGACCTTATTCGTAATGAATAAGGTCCTTTTTTATAATGCTGCATTTATAAAGCTTTACCGTCTTTTGTGAAAAGTGGCAACTCTTCAAGGAAAATTATATCGTCACGTTTTGCTGCGTCACCTTCAGCAAGAATAAACATTCTACCGCAAACAATGCCGCCGGCGTCATTAACAAGTTTTTCAACTGCTTTAAGTGATTCGCCAAGTGACACAACGTCGTCAACAATAAGGATTTTCTTACCTTTCATAAGTTCAGCATCTGCTTTATCAAGATAAAGTTTCTGTTCACCTTTAGTAGTAATTGAATTAACTGTTGATTCAAAAACACCTGTCATATAAAGTTTTGGCTTTTTACGTGCTACAAAATATTTTTCATTGTTTTGAAGCCTTGCCATTTCGTGTGCAAGTGGAATACCTTTTGCCTCTGCAGTGATTATGTAATCATATTCGGGGGCTTTTTCTAATAACTCCTTTGCACAAGCAGTTGTAAGTTCCGGGTCACCAAAAATAACAAATCCTGCAATATTAAGTTCTTCGTTAAGAGGACAAAGAGGTAAATGACGCTCAAGTCCTGCAATAGTCATTTTGTGAAACATAATAATCCTTCTCCTTAAAAAATATAGGTGGATAGAAGTTGCCTTCCGTCCACCTGAATAGTTTAGTTTGCTAATGCACGGCTAAGCCATACTTCTGCAATATCAAGAGCCGCATAAAGCCCTTTCTTTTCACTTGATTTAACAATTCTCTCACGAGCACTAACATTAGGGTCAGTATTAAGTAACTGGATTGACACTTTAGATGCAACTTCCACATCACCAACAGGCTTTGTTGCAAGAATCTGCATCATAATAACATAATTTTCTGAAGCGTCACCATAATAAAGAGTGTTACCGTTACGAACTAATGGTTTGCCTTTATATGTGAGAAATTTACTTTTCTCTGCCATCTTCTATACCTCTTATTTCTTTGAAATTTTAAGATATTCTTTCACAAGGTCCTGTAAAAGTTCATCTCTGTCAAGGCGGCGGATAAGACTTCTCGCATTATTATGAGTTGTAATGTATGTTGGGTCTTCTGAAAGAATGTAACCAACAATTTGGTTAATAGGGTTGTAACCTTTTTCAACCAATGCGTCATAAACAGAAACAAGAATCTGACGAGTTGTTTCTTCACGCTCATCCTTTAATGAAAATTGAATGGTCTTGTTTGGGTCAAGCATTCACGCCACCTCCGTAGTAATAATTAAATATATTATACACGGAATGTAAGTAAAAAACAATAGTAAAATGCAATTTTTATATGAATAATACGCAAAGCGTATTTCATAGCATTGCTATTTCATATTCTGTATGAATATTTCATAAATTCCGTAAGGAATTTATTTCATTTTATTTTATTTTGTGTAACAGTATTTATAGATGCTATCAATATCCGTCTAATAGTTCCACATTGATTGATTAAAGGTTTGATGATGTCTTCACCTGCAAGTTCGGATTTTATAATCAACTCTAACCAATATTCAGTTTCGTTACATTCTTGTAATGAGATTTTAAGTTTTGCTACAAAATCCGCTTTGCTTCTTGCGTAATTTGCTTCGCGAATATTAGCACCTATTGATGTGGCAGACCTTTCCAACTGATTTGTTAAGGAGTAATGTCCTTTGATAGTTTGGCATAGTTTGATTATTTTTACTGCGAAATCAGTGGATAAATCAACAAGCTTGTTTTCTTTCAATACAATCACTCCAATATAAATTTTGATGAAATATTGCTGTGCAATATGAAATAATCTGTTATATTATGAAATATTTTATCTTGCGATAAAATATGAAATAAGAATCTGCAAAAGCAGATTCTTATTCTATAATTATGACTTAAGAACTATATTCTCTTTTGCAAGTGCCTCAATAATCTTGTTAGCAACTTCCATAACCTCATCAGTTGTAAGAGTTTTTTGTGGGTTAGAGAATGTAAGCCTTACTGTAATTGATTTGCCATTTTCATCACGGTAAGTGTCAACAACCTGAACACCCTTAATAAGTGGGCAATTTGCATCTGCGATAGCCTTGCCGATTGGTGCAAATGTTTCACTTACAAATGAAAGGTCAACATCGATTGCAGGGAATTTTGAAGGTTCTTCATAGTGAATACCTGCATCTGCAAGGTTAGCAAAAATAGGAACATCAATTTCAGCAAATACAATAGATGCTTTCTTGTCAATCTTCTTTGAAACTGTTGGGTGAACAACACCTATTTTACCTAATGTTACGCCGTCACAAGAGATTTCGTTAAGGTTTCTTGGGTGTTCATAGGAAAGTGTTGCATCCATTGGAGTGAATGTAAGAGCTTTGTGTTTAATGTTGTCAGCAACAACTGAAAGCATTGTTGAAAGTTCAACATAAAGTGTTTCAAGAGATTTTGTTTTGCTGTAAAGTGTAACACAGAGTTTCTTTCTCTCATCACACATACCGTCTGCTTTAAGACCATTTACTGTTCTGCCGATTTCAAACACACCAAAATCAGTACTGAAATTAGTGTTTGTCTTAACCTGACAAAGTTGTGTAGGAATAATTGACTTACGGATTGTTTCAATATTAGGATTTGTAGCACTCTGGAGTTTGATATTATCTTCAATTTCCATGCCAAGAGCCTTGTATTCATCATAATACTGCCACACATAAGAATGTAATTCGTGAAGTGAATAACGGTGAACAAGAATATCTTTAATTCTGTCTTCAACAGTCTTTTCAGTATTTGCACGAACAGGGTAGAGTGGAGCAGCTGCTGTATGCACATCAAAGTTGTCGTAACCGTAAATACGGGTGATTTCTTCAACAATGTCAGCCTTGATTGTAACATCTTTTGTTGCTCTCCAAGAAGGCACTTCTACTGTGAACTTGTCACCATCATTAGAAGCCTTGAAACCGAGAGAGTTAAGAGTATTTACAATAGTGTCGTTTGCAATTTCAATTCCTGTGTACTTGTCAATGAATGCTTTGTCAAAGTCAAGAGTAACATCAGGATAGCGATAAGCATATTCGTCAGTAAGTGATGACACAACCTTTGCATCAGGGTCAATCTCTGTAAGAAGATTAACAAATCTTGCGATTGCAGGAACTGTCATTTCAGGGTCAAGGCATTTTTCATAACGGTTTGAAGCGTCAGTACGGTGACCAAGACGAACAGTAGATTTACGGATTGATGCAGCGTTGAATGTTGCAGATTCAAGTGTAAGAGTTGTTGTATCTTCAACGATTTCTGAGTCTAAACCACCCATAATACCTGCAATAGCAACAGGCGTGTTGTCGTTACAAATCATAAGTGTATTTTCGTCAATGTTTCTATCAATTCCGTCAAGAGTCTGGAATGTGAAAGGTTTTGGGAATCTCTTAATACGAATTTTTTCAACCTTTCTTGAGTCAAAAGCGTGCATTGGTTGACCCATTTCAAGCATCAAGTAGTTTGTAAGGTCAGCAAGTAAGTTAATGCCACGCATACCACAATAGTAAAGACGGATTCTCATATTTACAGGGCTTACATTCTTTGTAATGTTCTCAACCTGTAAGCAAGAGTAACGCTGACAAAGGTCATCTTCAATCTTCAAATCAACTTTTGGAAGATTGTTGTATTGTGTTAAATCAACCTGTGGTAATGGTTTTAACTCGCGACCTGCAAGGGAAGCAAATTCACGAGCAATACCATAATGACCCCAAAGGTCAGGACGGTTTGTAAGCGACTTGTTGTCAACCTCGAAAACGATATCGTCGATTTCGTAGATATCTTTAAGGTCAGTACCGTTTACTACATCATCAGTAATGTCCATAATGCCTGAGTTATCATCACTAATGCCGATTTCTTTTTCAGAACAGCACATACCGTTTGACATAAAGCCTGCAAGTGGGCGAGGAGCAATTTCGATTTCGCCGATTTTAGCGCCAACCTTTGCGAATGCAGTTTTCATACCAACGCGTACATTTGGTGCACCGCAAACAACATCAACTAACTCTGCTTCACCAATATCAACTTTAAGAAGGTGGAGCTTTTCTGATTTTGGATGGTCTTCCAAAGCCTTGATTTCTGCAACAACAATGCCACTGAAATCACTGCCTTTCATAAAAATTTCGTTTTCAACTTCAGCAGTTGAAAGTGAAAATCTACGGATTAAGTCCATTTTGTCAAGACCTGTAAGGTCAACGAAATCGCTAATCCAGTTCATTGATAAAAACATAATATAACTCCTCCTTCCTTAATTTTCGTCGTCTGTGAACTGTGAAAGTGTTTTAAGACTGCCACTGTTCAAATCACGGATATCTTTAACGCCATATTTCATCATTGCAAGACGAGTAAGTCCAAGTCCGAATGCGAAACCTGTGTATTCTTCAGGGTCAATTTCACCGGCTTTAAGAACTTCAGGGTGAATCATACCGCATGGGCAAAGTTCAAGCCAACCGCTGTGTTTACATGAAGGACAACCCTCACCGCCACAGATAAGACAAGAAATGTCAAGCTCAAAACCAGGCTCAACGAATGGGAAGAAACCGGGACGAAGTCTAACTTTAATGTCTTTCTGGAAAACTTCTGAAAGCATAGTTTTCATAAAGTAAATAAGGTTTGAAATTGAAATGTCTTTGTCAACCATAACGCCTTCCATCTGGAAGAATGTGTTTTCGTGACAAGCGTCAGTAGCCTCGTTTCTAAAGCAACGACCGGGGAAAATAGCCTTGATTGGCATACCATCATTAACAAGTGCGTCCTTATACTTTTTATAAATAGCATTCTGTGCTGCTGATGTGTGAGACTTTAACAACTGACTGTTTTCAAGATAATAAGTGTCCTGCATATCACGTGCAGGGTGATCTTTTGGCAGGTTCAATGCCTCAAAGTTATAATAATCGCTTTCAATTTCAGGACCTTCTGCTACTTCGAAGCCTAAACCCATGAAAATCTGTTTTGCTTCTTCAATTACCATAGTTACCGGATGTTTGGTGCCATGATTCAGCGCACGCCCCGGCAGTGTCACGTCGATGGTTTCACTTGCCAGTTTGGCCTGCTGTGCTGCCAATTTCAGCTCTGCCATTTTGGTATCCAGCAGTTTATTGATTTCATCGCGCACTTCATTGGCCAGCTGCCCCATGAGAGGACGCTCTTCATCGCTTAATTTGCCCATTCCTTTCAGAATGGTGGTCAGTTCCCCTTTTTTGCCCAGGAACCGTACTTTCTGTTCGTTGAGGTATTCCATAGTATCCGCATTTGCTAATGCTTCCACCGCAGCCTCTTTGATTTTTTTCAGTTCGTCACGCACAATTGCAACCTCCTTAAAAATAAAAAACAAAAGACCTTCGTCACACAAGGGACGAAGGTCTGATTTCGCGGTACCACCCTAATTCACCATAACAGCACTTCGATTTAGAAGTCGATTACGGCAATCTCAATATCGTTAACGCCGATATACGTTCCGCTTA